>JAUWHU010000359.1 GCA_030605705.1 Thermoflexia bacterium
AGGCTCAAGTAAGCCGCCGCCAGGACCGTCACCACCAGCACCACCGCTAAGAAAATGCGCGCCAGTGTACGATCTAACTGCGCCTTGCGTCGTTGGACGCCGTGGGTACGTCGTTGCCAGAGAACGCTCATAAGAGTTGAAAGTTACAAGTTGAAAGTTAAGAGTTAAGAGTTGAAGGTTGAAAGTTAGCTGTGGCCGGTCTCATTGGGGCCTTCCGCCCCAAACTACGCCGACCGAGCCACAAACGGAAAATTTACAAGTTCAGTTTCTCAGCCACGCGCAATTTCGCGCTGCGACTGCGCGGGTTCGCCGCGAGTTCCTCCGCCGAGGGCCGAATGGGTTTGCGGTTGACCAGCCGCAACGCCGGTTGATGCCCACAGGTACAGATCGGGGCCTCCGGTGGGCAAATGCACCCACGCGCCTCTTGCTTGAAAAACCGCTTGACGATGCGGTCCTCCAACGAATGGAAGGTAATGACCGCCAGTCGCCCGCCGGGACGCAAGACCTCCACCGCCTGGGGCAGTACGGCCTCCAGCGACTCCAGCTCGCGGTTGACGGCGATCCGCAACGCCTGGAAAACGCGCGTCGCCGGGTGGATGCGCCGCCCCCGAGAGTGTCCCACCGCCACGGCGACGATTTCCGCCAGCTCCCCCGTGCTCTCCAGCGGGCGGGCTGCCACAATCGCCTGCGCGATCCGGCGGCTGCGCGGCTCCTCGCCATAACGCCAGAGTAAGTCCGCCAGCTCCGCCTCCGGGAGCGTGTTCACCAGGTCGGCGGCGGTCGGGCCGGCAGATGTCGGATCGAAGCGCATATCCAACGGCCCTGCTAACCGGAAGGCAAAGCCGCGCTTCGCAGCAGCTACCTGCAGGGAGGAAAATCCCAAGTCAAAGAGCACCCCCTCAACGGGGAAAAACCCGCTCTCGCGGGCCAGCGTTCCCAACTCGACGTAAGAAGCGTGCCGCAATGTGACCCGCTCGCCGTAAGGTTCCAGACGCGCCGTGGCCCGTGTCACGGCCTGGGGATCGCGGTCCAATCCCAGGAGACGCCCGTCAGGGGCAGATGCCGCTAAAATCGCCTCGGCGTGTCCTCCGGCCCCCAGCGTCCCATCAATGTAAACGCCGCCGGGACGGACGACCAATCCTTCGAGTACCTCTCGAAGAAGTACCGAGATGTGTCCTAAATCTGTAGCTTCTCCCATAGCGCCGGGTCATCCTCCATCATCTCTAATTCACGGGTATTTTCCTCAACCCATCGCTGAGGATGCCAGAGTTCCAGGAAACGATCTAAACCCACCACGACGACTTCACTGGCAGGAGGTATCCCGGCGTATTCACACAAGCGCTCAGGCAACAAAATGCGTCCCTGGCGATCAGGAATCGCATCACTCGCGTCAGCGAAGAAAAGACGCCGCAAGGCGCGGCCTTGAGGGCTGGTGATGGGCAGCGCGTTGACCTTCTGGGCGATTTCCTCCCACACCTCCAGGGGATACACGGTCAGACAGCGATCCAATCCACGAGTGACTACCACCCCATCGGTCAACCCTTCCCGAAAGCGGGAGGGGATGATCAGGCGGCCTTTGGGATCCAACGTGTAGGTATGTTGCCCTAAGAACATAATTTTCACACTCCCCCCACTCGTCCGTCAAAAAAGAGCCGAAAAAGGGACGGTTTCCCCACAATCCCCCATTTTTCACCACAATCACCCACCATTATACACGAATTTCCCAAAGAAAGCAATAGGCAAATCCCAAATTTCGGGGGAATTTGGGAAAAGTCGAGTTTAGGACACGGATTTTTAACAGTTTCGTAATCTGTAAGATCTGTATTGATGCACGTCCTATTTTGCTAACTGCGCAGGTCGGCTATAATGGGAAGCGATGTTACACCTGGAACGGCTCAAGCGCGATATCGAAACGTTGGGGGAACATGCCGTGACGCGGCAACGACAGCGCGACGCAGCGGTCAAGACCGCGCTGCGCTGGTTGGCGGAAGCGCCCTCTCCATCCGTGCTGCGAGAACGGGTCGCCCAGGCCGCTGACGCGGAGAGGCCGGTAGCCCTGCCACCCGGTGACGCGCCCCTCGACCGGCGCTTCACACACACCGCGCCGCCCGCGCAGGGCGCCACGTTGGTGGCGGTGGATGGCTCACAGATCCCCCCGGATCGCCACGCGGCGGTGCTCTACTACCTCATCCAGGTGGGCGGGCTGACCTTTCGCTACAACGGTCAGTCCCCCACCCCGCACAGCGAGGCCACGCTCCACTTCGAGGAACGGGAGCTGTACGATGAGGAAGGGTTGCTCATCACCGGGCAGCTGGGGATGAGACGCGGCGTGGCAGAGATGACCCACCTGGCGGCATTGGTCGAGGAAGCGCGCACCGCACAGGCCACCTCCCCCATTCTGGCCCTCAACGACGGGCCGTTGCTGTGGCCTTACAGTGGACGCAGCCGCGAGGAGGAAACCGCGTTCCCGGCTTACCTCGCCGCCCTCGACCACATCCAGAAATGTGGTGGGGTGCCGGTGGGCTTTGTGGAACGTCCCGGCGGTTCTCCTCTGGTGGAGCTGCTCCGGCTCGGCCAGGTGACGCCGCCGGACAGAGTCTCTCCGCAAATCCTCACGGACCGGGCGCTGCTGGCCCAGGCATTGGCCCCCGGTGAACGTTCGGTTTGGCTGACCCGCCCTTCGGCCACGAATGAACGTCACGCGCGGGCAGGACAGGCCATCTGGTTCTGCTACCTCAACGTCGGGGAGCATGGCTTCCCCGTCATCGCCCGGATCGAGGTTCCCGATTGGGCCGCGCGGCAGGAGACCTGGATGGAGACGTTGCACGCCGTCCTGCTCCACCAGGCCCAAATCCTGCACGGAAACCCTTACGCGCTGGCCCGCGCCCACGAGCTGGCCGTCGTCACCGGACGAGA
>JAUWHU010000491.1 GCA_030605705.1 Thermoflexia bacterium
CTGGTGTATACTGGCGGCGTTCACTTTCCATTTCCTTGCCCTCCTGAGTTCATTATACACCCTTTTCTTAGTGTCCGTTTTTTCGGGGCAAGACCAGGATGGGAGTGTGGGGGAGGAGGGAGGTGTGGAGGTGTGGGAGAATGGGAGTGTGGGGGAGTAGGGGGCGGAAGGTTCGCGCAACCTCGCCGGGCCGCACCAGGCATCAGGTTTGGACATCATCTTGACCAACCTACTCCTTACTCCCATACTCCCCTACTCCCCTAGAGCAGATGCACCGCCGCGATGATTGGAGCGAAGAGGGAGGATACCAATGCCATCACGGTGATGAGGGTGTTCAACGACGGTCCAGCGGTATCCTTGAATGGGTCGCCAACGGTATCGCCCACGACGCTCGCTTTATGTGAGTCGGAACCGGTACCGCCGTACACCCCGCTTTCGATATATTTCTTGGCGTTATCCCACAGACCGCCCGCGTTAGACATCAGCAGCGCGAAGATTACGCCGGTGAAAATGCTGCCGCCTAAGAAGGCGCCCAGCGCCTCCGGCCCTAAGATGAAGCCGACCAGCAGGGGGAAGATCACGGCCAAGAAGGCGGGTAGCACCAGCGAGGCGAAGGCACCCTCAGCTGCCAGCCCCACGCAGGTGGCGTAGTCCGGTTTCTCCGTGCCGGCCAAGATGCCAGGGTGCTCGCGGAATTGGCGGCGCACCTCGGCGATCATGTCGAAGGCGTTGTGAGTAACCGAAAGCATCGTGAGCGCGCTGAAGAGCGGTGGCGTCATCGCGCCCAGGAAGACCCCGGCGAGGACCATGGGGTCGAGCAGACTGAGTGAAATGTCAACACCGCGCGCGGCCAGTATCTCGGCGTAGGCAGCGAAAAGCGCCAACACGGTGAGCGCGGCAGCGCTGATGGAGAAACCTTTGGTGATAGCTTTTGCGGTGTTGCCAGCGGAATCCAGCACATCGGCGGTGGCGATGACGTTTTCCGGCATCCCCGCCATCTCGGCGATTCCCCGGGCATTGTCCACGATGGGGCCGTAGGCATCAGAAGAGACGATCATCCCGCTGATAGCCAGCATCCCCACGGCGCTGACGCCCACGCCGTAGATCCCGCTCAAGCCGTAGGCTTCCGTCGCGTAGTAGGAAATGAGCATGGCGACGACCACGCCGATGACGGAGGGTACAATGCTGATCAACCCATAGCTGAAGCCGGTGATGATGTTGATCGCTGCACCGGAGCCGGAGACCTTGGCCGTCTCCTGGACAGGCTTCTTGTCATCCGCTGTGAAGTAGTCGGAGGTGAAACCGATGACTATACCGGTGATCAATCCGGCCACCGTCGCCCAGAGCACTCCCAGACTATAGTCGCCGACCAGTACCAGCACAGCGACAAAGAGGCTGAAGATCGCACAGGTGATGATCGTCCCGTTATTGAGGGCCTTGCCGGGGCGGCCTTCCTTGCCAACCCGCACGAATTGGAGGCCCAGCATAGAGGCGAAAATGCCCAGGATACAGAGAAGCAAGGGGAAGACGGTGTACTTGGCGATGTCGGCAGCGGTGGATGCAGTAGCACCGGGTAGGATGGCTGTTGCGCCTAACAACATCACCGCCACGACGCTGGCGACGTAGCTATCGAAGATGTCTGCGCCCATGCCGGCGACATCTCCCACATTATCGCCCACGTTATCGGCGACAACAGCAGGATTACGGGGATCGTCCTCTGGAATACCGACCTCAATCTTGCCTACCAGGTCCGCCGCGATGTCGGCGGTCTTGGTGTAGATGCCGCCGCCGACCTTCGCCAGCAACGCCAGTGTGGATGCGCCGAAGCTGAAGCCCAATACCATTTCTGGATCCCCGGTGAGTAGGTAAATGAAGCACATGCCGATGACGGCCAGCCCCACCATCGCCAGCCCCATCACCGAGCCGCCACGGAAGGCGATGTTGAAGGCCGGGTTCAAACCTTTATTGGCGGCAGTCGCGCTGCGTACATTGGCCTCGACGGCGACGAGCATACCCATATAGCCGGCCACGGCGGAGCAAAATGCGCCGCCTATGAAGGCTACCGCCATCTGGAGGCCTCGGGTGAAGGAAACATCAATTCCCCCGTTGGCCCCTATTTGCTCGATGTTGAAACTGAAGATGATGGCGATGATGACGGCCAGGACCACAGATACCAGGCCCAGAGCGGTATAGAGTCGCTTGAGGTACGAAGTGGCGCCATCCTTGATCCAGGAAGCGACTTCCTGCGCCCGTTCGCTGCCGGGGTCCTGGCGTAGCACCCAAAAATACATCCATACGGCCATGCCAACCGAGATGAAACCGGACAGAATACCGATGATCAACCATGTTTGCATAATTTTCCCTCCATGAGTGTTTTGTAGCAGCTACTCCGAAAATAAGTTAGTGACTGGTGATTGGTGACTGGGTGCGCCCCAGCGTTTTAGCGATTTCTCAATAAATAGGGGAAAGCATTCCCTCGTCTGTCATTTTCACCACGGAGAACACGGAGAAAAACAGGAAAATTCTGTGTCAATGGGCACTGACTGTCCATACTCCGCTCCGTGGTAAAAATTGCCCCAGAATATTGAGATGATACTGTCTTGAAAATAGCCCGGCTTGTAGTAGGCGATTCCC
>JAUWHU010000066.1 GCA_030605705.1 Thermoflexia bacterium
CCCTCCCTGTATCATTGTGGTCACATTATACTTAAGAGACCACAAACAACAAATCAAGAGGCGACGGGATTTGGCAATCCCGCCGGAGCAAAATGAGCAACAACACCCAAGAGGGAGACAATCCAGATTTGACACATTGGCAAAATGAGGTAAAATTAGGGTCAAACCGGCTCAGCAAGCCGTGGCTTACAATCCAGGACTGGCCCACGTAGCTCAGTCGGTAGAGCACACCCTTGGTAAGGGTGTGGCCATGGGTTCAATTCCCATCGTGGGCTCTGCGTGAAATAGATAGATGGATACGAGGCTGAATGGCTAAAAAAGCAGTCCGAATGGTAATCACACTCGCCTGCACAGAGTGTAAAGAGCATAACTATACGACCGAGAAGAATCGGCGTAACGATTCCGGCCGTATAGAGTTGAAGAAATTCTGTCCCCGTTGCCGTAGACATACGCTGCACCGCGAGAAGAAGTAGAGACTCACAGGCCAGTAGCTCAATATGGGAGAGCAACGGTCTCCAAAACCGTAGGTTGCGGGTTCGATTCCTGCCTCGCCTGCCTTCAAATTACCAAACACCGTTGCAGTAGCGACGGTGTTTTCAAGTGTTAAAGAACTCTAATATTATGGAGGGAAGTTATGGCAGGCCGAAGTAAACAGCCGAAGAAAGAAAATGCTTTGGTGCGCTACATCCGCGAGACCCGGGTGGAGCTGCGGAAGGTGCGTTGGCCTAGCCGTAAAGAAACCTGGTCGCTCACCAAGGTGGTGATGGCGGTAACAGTGGGGATGGCCATCTTTTTGGGCGCGCTGGATATGTTCTTCCGTTGGTTGCTGCAAGGGATCATCGGCGAGGATATTTGGTTTATCATCGGTGGAGTTGTCGTGATGTTAGCACTGGCCGCCAGCGCTGTCCTGATCGGTCACAGCGAAGGGGCTTGAGCCGGACATGGAACCAGAGCCAAACGCCCTCGATTTCGTAGGCCTCGAACCCCTGGAGGAGATCTCTCCAGAGCAACTCCTGGCCGCCTTTGAGGGCAATCTTTTCGACGGGGCCACGCTCGAGGCTCCGGACGAGCCCCTCTCTCCCGATGCCGAAGTTGAGGCGCATGTGCCTGAAGAAGCCAGCGTCTCTGAGCCGGAGGCCGTGATCGAGGCTCCAGACGAGACCATTTCTCCTGACGCCGAAGTCGAGGTGAGTGTGCCTGAAGAGGCCAGCGTCTCTGAGATGGAGACCACGGAACTGGCAGATGTCGTTGAGGGCGCGGATTTGCTCCCAGACCCTTTCGAAATACAGCTGGACGAGGAGAGCACTGCCGATACACGTGCCTGGTACATCATCCACTGTTACTCCGGCTATGAGCAAAAAGTCAAGCACAACTTGGAGCAGCGGATCGAATCCATGGGGATGCAGGACTTTATCTTCCAGGTGGTGGTTCCCACCATCGAGGAGGTCGAAATCAAGAACGGCCAGCGACGCACGGTGGAGCGTTGCCTTTATCCTGGCTACATCATGGTTCAAATGGCCTTGAGCGACGATTCCTGGTACACGGTACGCAACACGCCGGGGGTCACGGGCTTCGTGGGTATGGGAAATACGCCGGTTCCCCTCCGCTCAGAGCAAGTGCAGGGGATCCTGCACAAGATGGAGTCTGCCGCGCCGCAGGTGCGGGCCACCTTCAAAATCAACCAAAAAGTGCGCATTGTCGAAGGGCCTTTTGCCGACTTCATCGGTATGGTTGAGGATATTGACGAGCAACGCGCCAAGGTACGCATCCTGGTCTCGTTCTTCGGGAGAGAAACGCCCGTGGAATTGGATTTCTTGCAAGTTGAGAGAACGTGAGTAGCCGCGATTTCCGAGTCGCGCAGCTCTAAACCAGATAGAGGGAGTCAGTAAGAATGGCTAAGAGAAAAAAGAGAATTAAAGCAGTCGTGAAGTTGCAAATCCCGGCAGGTAAAGCAAATCCAGCCCCGCCCATCGGGCCGGCACTGGCGCAGCATGGGATCAACCTGATGGGATTCTGCAAAGAATACAATGCCAAGACCGCTCATATGGCCGGCAATATCATTCCGGCAGAGGTCACCATCTTCCACGATGCATCGTTCAAGTTCGTGCTGAAGACCCCACTCACCGCCGATCTGCTCCGCAAAGCTGCCGGGGCTCCCAAGGGTTCTGCTGAACCGAACCGGGACAAGGTAGGGACGATCACACGGCAGCAGCTGCGTGAGATCGCGGAAACCAAGATGAGGGATCTCAATGCCAACGACATCGAAGCCGCCGAATTGATGGTTGCGGGCACCGCCCGCAGTATGGGTGTTGTTATTGAGGATTAAGCTCTTACCTTAAGTGGGAGGGTTAGACCCGTTAGTAGTTGACCACAGCAATTATGAGAGGTGTAGACTTTGAATTTGCAGCAATGCCTACTATCAGATGGCTGCCACAGCCTCGAAAAGCGGACAATGCTTGCTGATTTCCAGGCATATACCTAGCAAAAGCAGTTGGGTCAATTATATACCACAGGGAGAATAAAAATGTCAAGACGAGGAAAGAAGTATTTAGACGCTGCTCAAAAAGTTGAGCGCAAGAAGACTTACAGCCCGGAAGAGGCCCTGAAGTTGGTGCAGGAAGTCAGCTATGCTAATTTCGACGCCACGGTCGAGCTGCACTTGCGGATGGGTTTGGATCCCCGCCGCTCTGACCAACAGATCCGGGGCATAGTTCGCCTGCCTCACGGCCTCGGCAAATCAGTACACGTTGTGGTCTTTGCGACCGCAGACGCTGTGCAGATCGCCAAAGATGCCGGCGCTGACACCATCATCAGCGATGATGAGGGTCTCAAAAGAATCATGGATGGTTGGACGGACTTCGACGTTTCCATTGCTGTCCCCGCGATGATGCCCAAAGTCGGTCGCTTGGGCCGGATACTGGGACGCAAAGGATTAATGCCCAATCCCAAAACCGGCACTGTGGTGCAGGCCGATGACCTGCCGCGCGTCATCCAAGAAGCGAAGGCTGGGCGCGTGGAGTACCGTTTGGATCGCACCGGTAACATTCACTGTGCCATTGGCAAGGTTAGTTTCTCGACGAAGCAGCTGCTGGATAACCTGGCCGCTATCATGGCGACCATCCGGCGCGTCAAACCGTCCGGGTCCAAGGGTATCTACCTGAAACGTGTGACTTTGGCTCCCTCAATGGGGCCGGGGATCACAGTTGATCCGGCTGAGGCGCTGGAGATGGAGAGCGCGGCATAAGCAAGATTTAATAGGGTTTTCGTTCCTGTCTGCTCAAGACAGCAGGTGCGCTCAAGCGCTTAATTTCCTGCCGAGGCAAGCTCAACCTGGTATAAATTCCCTTCGGGGAAAACAAACGGGGCTTTGCAGCGGTAGGTGCAAGGCCCCGTTTGTTTGTTGGGGTAAGAAGCCGTCGTGACCGGAAAAGACGGCATCGGATATAAGTATACAAGGAGGTGAAAAAAATTGGCTATTTCACGCGCACGTAAAGAAGAACTGCTCGGTCAGTATACCGAGCAACTGGGACAAAGCCAGGGGGTTATTCTGGCGCATTACACGAGGCTGACGGTACCACAGCTGCAAGCTCTACGCCGGCAGGCTCGTGAGCAGGAAGGACAAGTGTTCGTGGTCAAGAACACGCTTTTAGCACTGGCGCTCAAGAGCCACGGCGTGGAGATCCCCACAAACTTGCTCATCGGCCCGACACTGGCGGCTTTCTGCCACAAAGATGCTCCCCCGTTGGCTAAAATCTTCAAGGAGTTTGCCAAGGAGAGTGAAGAGGAGCGTTTCATTGTACGCGGCGCCATTGTCGAGGGGCATTACTACACCGCCGAGCAGACCAAGCAGCTCGCCGAGCTGCCCGGTCGTGATCAACTGTTCGCTCAGGTGTTGAGAACCATCAATGCTCCGGCGACCCAGACGGCTGGCGTGATCGCTGGTGGTATCCGACAGGTTATCAATGTCATCAAGGCTTATGCAGATAAGCTGGAAGAGGGCGGCGCTGCCGCCGCAACTGCAGCCTGATGGTTGCATAATTCAAATCATAAACCCAAAAAGAGAGGTGTGTTACAATGGCAGAACTGGAAAAACTGGTTGAGGGAATCAGTGAACTTACGTTGATGGAAGCCTCAGAGCTGGTCAAGATGCTCGAGGATAAGCTGGGCGTCAGTGCAGCTGCCCCCGTCGCCATGATGGGTGCCATGCCCGCCGCTGCGGCAGAGGAAGAGGAAGAGAAGGTCGAGTTTGACGTCGTTCTCAAGGACTACGGTCCTAAGAAGATCAATGTCATCAAGGCTATGCGCCAGCTCACCAGCCTGGGTCTGAAAGAGGCCAAGGAACTGGTAGAAAGCGCGCCCGTCACCATCATGGAGGCCATCTCCAAAGAGGCCGCCGAGGACGCCAAGAGCAAGCTCGAGGACGCCGGCGCCGTCGTCGAACTCAAGTAGTTCTACATATCAACCAACACCAGCCCCTTCCGGCAACGGGAGGGGCTGGTTTGCTATTCACGTATCATCTCAATAATCCGGGGCGTCTTGAGCCGATCTTGCTCTTTTCTGCCACGAATTTCACGAATTAACACAAAAAAGAGAAGAAAATTCGTGTAATTCGTGGCTGATTTTTACTGCGTCCCATGATTTGACCCCACTTTTTGAGAAGATATCTATTCACCACAGTGGCAACCTTCTCCGGCTCTGTGGTGGAAAAACGCATTGGGGCAAAAGCCGCACTTACATTGCTCTCAACCCCCGTCCCCGGGGGCGTTCCCTGGGCAAGCTCTCGTCAATCCGCCCCCGGGGACGGGGGCTCAGCGCGTTTGGGAGCAGACGTGTCACTCCTGCCCCTATGCGGAAAAACAGGGGGCCACGATTGTTGTTTCTTGACACCATGCTATACTCTACGCGATTATGTACTTAGGCCCCTGGTTTGCGCAAAAATATACGCTATGGGTCGGCGGGGGAGTGTTGGCCGGGTTGTTCTGGCTGTGGATTGCAGGCCCACGACGGCGTTTCACCCACTCCCAATTGACCGCGTTGCTCTGGACGGTAGCCGGTGGGGCGCTGCTCGTCGGGCGCGCGGGTTACGTGGCCGCGAACGCCGCCTATTTCACCCAACATCCGCTGGACGCGGCGCAGCCGTGGAGCGTGGGAGGGCTGCATGAGATCGGGACCTGGCTCGGCGGGTTGGCCGCCGCGAGCATCTGGGCGTTCCGCGCGAAGCAACCGTGGATGGCGGTCCTCACGCTATTGGCGCCCACTGCCCTGCTTGTCGCAGCAGGCGGGGGATGGGGCTGCGCCGCCGCCGGTTGCGCCTGGGGACGCGAGGCGTTGAGCGTCCCTGAGAACCAACGTTGGTTCATCAGCAACGGGCCGGACCTCTATCACACCGTTATGCCGCGTTACCCGGTGCAAGCAGCGGGCGCGATCTGGGCGCTGGCCTTAGCATCGGCGGCGATGCTCGTGAGGCGTTGCGGCCTGCTGGCCGTGGGCCTTTACTTAGCCGGGATGGCGGTCCTCACTTTCTGGCGCGGCGACCCGGTCCCCATGCTCGGTTCCTATCGTCTGGATACGTTCCTGTACCTCAGCCTCGCGTTGAGCCTGTGGTTCTTGCAATGGCGGGCTGGGAGTATCTTCTCAATAAGTAGAGGTAAACATTTCGTTAGCTGTCATTCTCACCACAGAGGCACAGAGAACACGGAGAAAGAATAAGAAAACTCTGTGCCCTCTGTGTCTCTGTGGTAAAAATCGCCCCGGAATATTGAGATGATACATCTGGGAGAAACTCCCGCCCGGCGCTGACCTGACTGCCGTCGTTTCATACAAGGAGCTCATGGAAAATCCAATTGTTGATCCGCTGGCCGCTGGCCGCACCTTGCAGGAGCTGCAAAGGGCGCTGCTGGGCCTGATGGAGATAGAGTCGGTGAAGATACTCACCGCAGGCCCACGTCCCGCCGTGGAATTTGCCGGACGGGTGAGAGATTTGGGGGAGGATGCAACCTTCGATGAGATCCTCCAGCGTTTCGCAGCGCTGGGCTATACCCCACTGCTCTCCCTAAAAGATAATGTTCACATCCTCCAGGCAATACCCGAGGTGGCAGACAAACGCACCGGCAAGCCCTGGGTTAACTTGGTGTTGTTCGTGCTCACACTCCTCTCGGTGTTGTACACAGGCGCATTGAACGCCGGAGAAAGTCCGGGAGATTCCCTCTCCCTCGGCGAATTCTTGATCCGGGGGTTACCCTTTGCCGGGACGCTGCTTGCCATCCTCACGGCACACGAATTGAGCCATTATTTTGTGGGACGACGGTACGGCTCACCGATCAGCCTGCCCTATTTTATTCCGCTCCCCACGAGCATGAGCATCTTAGGCACGATGGGGGCAGTCATCGTGCAGAAAGGGCCGATGCGTAGCCGCAAAGCCCTCTTCGACATCGGCGCGGCGGGGCCGTTGGGCGGACTGCTCGTGGCCCTCCCGCTTTTGGTGGTGGGATTGTGTCTCTCCAACGTGGAGCCTTTGCCCGTCGGCCAAAGCTACATCATGGAAGGGAACTCTCTGTTCTATTACGCGCTAAAATGGGTGATCTTCGGGCGTCCGCTTCCCGCCGGCGGCATGGATGTCATGTTACATCCCATGGCCTTCGCTGCCTGGGCCGGCCTGATGGTCACAGCGCTCAACCTCTTCCCAGTAGGGCAATTCGACGGCGGACACATCACCTACGCCCTCTGGGGGCGCAAAGCCTGGACTGTGGCTCGTCTCTTCGTCTACCTGATGTTTGGCTGGGGGCTGATTCTGAGCTTGCTGGGGAATGGGGCGGCCTGGACATGGATCATCTGGGGCTTTTTGGGTACGCTTATGGGTACGCGCCACCCGGCCCCGCTCAACGATGTCACTCCCTTGGATAAGAAACGCCAGGTGCTCGGCTGGATCGTCGTCGCACTCTTCGTATTGCTCCTCATACCCATCCCGTTGGTTATCGTGCAACCCTGAGCCAGACTATGAGCATCGGGATTGACGCCAGCCGGGCGGTCAGCGCGGCACCCACCGGCACCGAGGGGTATTCCTACCACTTGATCCGGGCATTGCTGCCCCTCTTGCTGCCCAAACACACGGTGCGGCTTTACTTGCGCGAACCGGCCCCGGCGGATGCTTTCCCCGGCGCTGAAGCGCGGGTGATCCCCTGCCCGCGTCTCTGGACCCATGCGCGGCTCTCCTGGGAAATGCTGCGCCATCCGCCGGACCTGTTGTTCGTCCCGGCGCACGTCCTGCCCTTGATACGACCCCAGCGTACTCTCGTCACCATCCACGACCTGGGGTATCGTTTCTTCCCAGAGGCTCATCCCCGGCGGCAGCGGCGTTACCTCGACGTGAGCACCCGCTGGAGCGCGCGCGTCGCCGCCCACATCTTAGCCGATTCCCAGGCCACCCGCGACGCGCTGGTACGGGAGTACGGCATCGCGCCGGCGAAGATCACCGTCACCTATCCCGGCTACGACCGGACGCTGCGCCCGGTACGCGATCCGCAATCTTTGGCGTGCGTCCGCGCCCGGTACGACATCCCCGGCCCCTACATCCTGTACCTGGGGCGCATCCAGCCCCGCAAGAATTTGGCGCGGTTGGTACACGCCTTCGCCCGCCTGCTCCCTCGCCATCCCGACCTCAACCTGGTGCTCGCCGGCCCGACGGGCTGGCTGGCGGAACCGCTGTTGGAGCGCGTCAAGTCGCTGGGGCTGGAGGAGCGCGTGCGCCTGCCGGGTTACATCGCGGAAGAGGATAAAGCCGCGCTCATCTCCGGGGCGCGACTCTTCGCTTACCCTTCTCTCTACGAAGGATTTGGCTTCCCCGTGTTAGAAGCGCAGGCCTGCGGCACACCAGTGCTCACCAGTACCACGTCGAGCCTGCCGGAGGTGGCCGGGGATGGCGCTTTACTGGTTGATCCGCTGGACGAGGAGGCCCTCGCGGAGGGGCTGAAGCGTCTGCTGGAGGATGCGTCGCTGCGCCAAACGTTAGTTGCCAGAGGAGAAGCCAACTTGCGACGTTTTTCCTGGGAACGCGCGGCACAGACGGTCATGGGGGTTATGGAGAGGATGCTGGCCGGGTAGCCGGTTCAATTATCCCAAGTGTAATATCCCAAATATAGTTGGGATAATTTTGGGATATTAAGTCTGGCTCTCCTGCAGAAAGTCTCATTCCTAACGCAGAGGCGCAGAGACGCAAAGATTTCTTGGTAGTAGAGTTGTTCATGAATCAACGCATAAGGGCAGAAGTGACACATCTCTTTCCAAACGCTCTAAGCCTCCCCGTACCCTGACGGGTAGGCTGCGCGCTCCCCGGGGGCGGGTTGACGAGAAATTTGCCCAGGGGACGCCCCCGAGACGGGGGCTGGGAGCAGTGTAAGTGCGGCTTTTGCCCCTGTGCGAATCAACGAGACCAGAAATTGGCCGCGGATTTGATTGCACGGATATTTTTGTAAAAAACAAGGAAAAATTCGTGTCCAACGCGCCGGAGCAGCTTGGATTGCGAATAGGCTTTTCTTCCCCACGCAAAACGCGCTTTTGCGGCGGGCGAGAAGGTGTTGTCACGGTGCTTGCGGAGCTCTGAAAATGAGCCGGCGTACTTACTTCCGCGCTGGTGTGGCCGGTGCCCAGTACTTCTTTCCTGTTGACACTGCAACTCATCGATAGACAGCCCTACTTGCACTACCTGATGCCACCGCTTCCCCACGAGACCTTGCCTTGCAATACCTACACTTCTCGTGCAGTCTTCGCTCATCAACGAGCCACGTGATTTTGCCTTGCTCAAAACCTCGCCCCCACAACGAGACGCGCTACTCAGCCTTCTCTCACTATGTGGCGTATGTTGACGTGTTTCACTGAGCGAGCTTGGCACTGGCAAGCCGATTTAGACTTATGCCAGCTTCAGCAGCTTCGAGTGCTAAATGGCGGTGAAGTATTGGCGGAATCCGTAACATGAATTTGCCACTATATTGCCTGATGGCAATTGGCTCAGGCACGAGTTCACCCCTGGCCCTCAAATCGACGACGACATCAGCCGCCACTTGACGGATACCTTCGAGTGCCGTTTCTGGCGTGGAGGCTAACCAACTGAGGCTGGGAAACTCGACGCAGAGGCCCACATACTCGTCGTCTTCCTCTGACCAAGTCACACGATAGGTATATCGGTCATTTTCGAGCATCGCTTTGCACCTCCAGCCGATCAATTGCTTTCAATACTTGCCTTACCTGATATGCTTTAGCCATACCTTTATGATTTTGAATGTTGACTCGCGGGTCTCCCTGCCAGGGTGTTTTGTAGATGCAGTGGCTGCCGCTTTTCTGTCGAGCCTCGCCAAAGTAAAAATCGCACACTTTGCACAGGTCTCGAAAGCGAATCCCTCTCGGATTTCGCCGCATTTTAGCAACAGTGTCCCCGACTCTAGCCATAAGGATATAGTACCACTATTAGTATCTTTGTCAAGGTGTGCGAGATTGTTGAGCTGCCTAACGGGCCGCATAACGCGCTTGGCGGGTGTGGCGTGAGCACATTCGTAACAAGGCTAACCACGATGCGCGTGGAAACTCTGGAAAAAGCGCCGACTAGCCAAGTCGCCTCCAACACGTGGTTAGCCTGCCCTGATCTCATCCTTTGAGACTTCCGCTCGCCGTGCAAAACAACTCTATTCGTAATCAACGTGATAATGATAGATAGGTATAACGACAGCGTCAGTTTCGCACAGAATCCGTTCTGCTCGGATGTAAAGATCGCGCCGGGCTTGCTCATCGAGTTCTTGTAAGGCCGTTTGCACCAGAGCATTGTATTCCGAGTTATCCCATAAAAAACGAGTGGGGCTGAATTGCTTACAAGCGCCCTCTGAAAATTCGGTGATGCGATCCCGCCGTGTAGCTTCATCAGGTGCATATTCAATAAGGTCTGCTTGGGAAGCAGCCTGGTCATTGTAGAAATCAGCGTCTTGCTTGCTACAGATTGCATCGTGAAGGAAATTGTGGGGGTCTACGTAATCAGCCCCCCAGCCCAAGCGCCAGATTTGAGGGGGAGCGGAGTTTATCATTGCGAGGTACTCATCCCAGGGCTTGGATCGCAGGTTGACTTCCACACCGAGTACCTCCCGCCACTGCTCCTGGGCCGCTTCGGCTAGCGGTCGGTGTTTATCCCCCTCAACCTCATTATACCAAAGGGTGATGCCTGGTAGCCCTGACCCATCAGGATAGCCGGCCTGGGCTAGAAGACTGCGAGCGCGGTCGGGATTATATGGTAATCCCACTTGCTCGTACAGATCAACCCCAAAAATTTCCGGCGGAGTAAAAGTGGTCGCTGGAGCACTCTGTCTTTCAGGACTCAAATCATTAGAAATCCGCGATATGGCTGCACGATCATGGCGCAGCGGCGGTGGCGTGTGACCTGCGCCAGAAAACTAACTCCAAAGCGCGTGTGACCGTCGCTGACAGCGGCGATAGCCGCGTCGGGTGCAAGCCGTTGGTGCGACCCGTTCTCCTTAAACCATCGCAATTAAGCGATGGGGGACAGGAGGCAAAGGCCGTTTGATCTTTGACAACTGTGTGTTCATATAGGTGAGATGATAGCACGATTGGTGCGAAACATCAACTCCTATCCTCCCTGGTACGGGAGTGACAGCACCTTCCCTCGGCGTGCGACTGGTTAGCAAGCGTCGAAAGCGGGAAGG
>JAUWHU010000260.1 GCA_030605705.1 Thermoflexia bacterium
ATTCCCAAACCGGGCATTACGAAACCGGTGTATTTACCCAGGGTTTCCTGAATCCCTCGCTCATACGGCTTCAAGGTGTACATAAAACTGTAAATCGTCCTCATGTTGTTTGCTCCTTTTTTATGATGTGATGAGATTTTCAAAAACGGTAACTACTCAGGCGTGGTAGACCTCCGAGGTCTTTGTACAGACTCTGCCTATCAAAGTATTTACCAAAACCGGAATTTCGCAACCGCGAGGCAGGTTTGTAGACCTCGGAGGTCAAAACCTACCGACAAAGCAGCGGGGAGCTCAGCTCCCTGCTGTTGCAGCCAACTCCTCCGCGACACGCGCGGCCACCATGATGATCAGAGGAAGTGGCAACGTGCGTTGCAAAGCTATGGAGAAGACATCGCCGCCTGTGATGCGGAGTATCTCCTCTTCCCTCTCAGCTACGAGCACAAAAGCTCCTTGCGGCTCTTTCAGATAGGCCAGCCGGTAGCCATGCCCGTCGTAGACGATCTCGCTCCAGGTATCCATCTGCCGGCCCTGGTACTGCATCGCGGCCAGGGGCTGCCGGTTGCGCGTCAGCACCACCCGGCCGCCTCCTCCTCGCAGACGACGTAGTGTCCACGAGTCGCCCTCCATGTTCCAGCGGTCCCGCGTCCTGCCGTGACGCACCCGCGCCAGGGGAACCCCATCCCTTTCCAGGACGTAACGCTGCTTCAGCCCCAACAGGCCGGTCGTCTTCCGCAGCGTCAGCGATGCGGGTTCCAAAAGAGGACTGCGCAGATGCCGCCGGTCAGCCGGTAGCCACGGCCAGGTTTGCCCCACCGGAATCATGAGACGCTGGCCCAACCAGGCCCACTCCTCGATGGTCGGACGCGCAACGCTCCACTCGCCCACCTCCGCCGGTGTCCTGCCGGGACAGGAGATGCCTACTTCAGCCAACACGGTTGTGCCACTACCGGTGTGGCTTTCGACCGCCAGTCGCCCGCCGAGAGCCATGACGCGCTCTTGCATGTTGGTCAACCCCAGGCCCTGGTGACTGGCTGTGGCGTCGAATCCGACGCCGTTATCGCGGATCCGCAGCGATACTTGCTCCGGCAGACAACGCAGCTGCACATCCACGCGGGTCGCCTGCGCGTGGTGGGTGACGTTGTGCAGGGCTTCCTGGCCTACGCGGTAGAGCGCTTCGGCGACGGGCAGAGGCAGACGTTCGGCGTCACCCTGTACCTCCAGGTAAACCAAAATATGCTCCTGCGCGCCGAAGAGGAGAGCGTAGTCGTTGAGCGTGGCCGCCAGCCCTTGCTCCTGAAGCGATCTCGGGCGCAAATCCGCGATCAAGCGGGTCGTCTCTCGTTGAGCGGTCTGAGCCGCCGTCTCGACCTCGCGGACCATCTCCAGCAGATCGGCGGGTATGCTCTGCAGCGCGTCACAGCGGGTGCGAATCGCGCCCGCCGTCATGGACACACTGAAGAGGTACTGCTTGACGCTATCGTGGAGCTCCCGCGCCAGACGATTGCGCTCCTCGACCAGTGCCAGCGCGCGCACCTGGTCGGCGAGACGCGCGTTGCGCTCCCGGAGCTCATCCAGGTCTTGTTCGTCCTCCTCCAGGTGCGCGGCCAGTAGATCCAGGGTCTCGGCCAATGCGCCCAGGCCATCTCTCCCCGGGTCAGCAATACGCACCGCGAGGTTTCCCCGCAGCCAGGCGCGGCTGACCTGCAGGGCGCGCCCCACACGCCGGGCGAGAAAATGGGCGGCCCACAGACTCAACAACAGACCGGCGAGCACTGCGCCCCAGACCGTCCACCGGGCGACGAACAGCGCGACCAGGGCCACCGCCAGGTGGGAGAGGAGCAATTTGGTGCGTACCGTTATCTTAAATGAGCGAGGGTGATTCTGCATGTGCAGCTCCTATCGTATTTTCTCAATAAATAAGGGTAAAACATCTGTTACTACTCCTTTTTATACAGAGTCGCTGAGAGGCAGAGCCGCAGAGAAAACCAATAAAACTCTGCGCCTTTGCGCCTCTGCGTTAAGAATGAGATTTTCTGCAAGAGAATCATAACTATTATATCAGAGTTTGCCTTTGTTGTCATTAGACCAGCGGATAAATTTAGACCTGTACTCAAGTAGTAAGCGTTCAGCCGTCAATTTTTCGCTTTCCCAACGGTGCTGCTGATGGCTGATGGCTATTTCAGTGAAGTCGTGATACACTAAGGTCGTTATTGAGAGGAGGTTCAGCATAGCTACGGAATTTTCTGGGAAGGTGCTCTTTGCCAACGGCGTCCCCGCGCCGGGCGTGGAGGTCCGCGTCTGGGATAAGGACACGCCGGGCAGGGAAGATGACGATCTCACGGTGACGCCCCCCTGAATTAGCCCTCCGCCTATCCGCTATTTGCCATTCGCCATTTGCACATTTGCCATTTGCTCATTTGCACATTTGCTCATTTGTCATTTCTTCATTTGTCATTCTCTTCATTTGCGGCCTTGCCGCGCTACGTTATAATCCCCTGTACATTTCAAGTGATACGTCACAACTCTCCCCGCGCCACGGGAAAAGGAATGGAGGATGCACTGGAATAAACTGAAGAATTGGGAAAAGGCCGCTTTCATCGCATTGCTGGTGCTGGCGATCTTCACCCGCTTCTATATCTTGGGCGACCGGGTGATGAGCCACGATGAGAGCCTGCACACGAAGTTCTCCTGGTATCTCTACGCCGGCCAGGGATACACGCACAACCCCATGATGCACGGCCCGCTGCTCTTTCACCTCACGGCGTTGGCCTACTTTCTCCTCGGTGTCAGCGACTTCACCGCGCGCTTCTTCCCCGCGCTGTGCGGCGTGATTTTGGTGATGACGCCTTACCTTTTCCGCCGTTGGCTGGGAAAAGGCGGGACGGTCGCGGCAGCGGTGCTGTTACTGCTTTCGCCCTCCATCTCCTACTACTCCCGCTACATCCGCCACGATGTGTTCAATATGTTGGCGGCGGTGTTGCTGCTGTGGGCTATCCTGCGCTACTTAGATACTTTCGCCGAGGCGCAGCCGGGGAATGGCGGCAAGGACCGCTGGCTCTACGCGCTGGCAGCCTTTTTCGCGTTGCTCTTCACCACGAAGGAGACCTCTTACATCTACACGGCGATCTTCGGTTTGATCTTAGCCATCTCCTTTCTCTGGCAGATACTGACCACGCGCTGGGCGCAACCACAGTTCTTCTCCCCTTTCATTCTGGCGTTGGTGGCAGCGTTGCTGCTGGGTGGCGTATTCGCCTTCTCCTTGATGGGAGCGCAAGTCCAGGAGGCGGCGCTGGATGAGAACACGCGCATGGCGGCAACCATGATCCCCTTATGGGGAAAGCTCGCGGTGGCGGGGGCGCTGGCGGCGCTTGGAGCCGCCGTGACGCTGGTTCTCTTCGGCGTGGGGGAAAAGTCCTTGCGCCGGATGCCTCTTTTCAACCTGTTGATGGTGCTGGGAACTCTCACGCTGCCCCTGGGGACGGCCGTCTTTATCCATCTGTCCGACGTGGACATGTTGGCGCTGTCCAGCGCGCTGGCGAGCGGCACTCTTTCACAGGTCCTCGGCTCCCTCGGCCCGGATCTGGTGGCCTCGCTCCTCATCACGCTGGCGGTGCTGGGCAGCTCCATTCTGTTAGGGTTGTGGTGGGATGCGCGACGTTGGCCCAGCATCGCCGCCATCCATTACGGCATTCTCTTCCTGTTCTACACGACGTTTTTCACCAATCCCCTCGGCGTCTTCGGCGGCCTGGTGGGGTCGCTGGCCTACTGGCTGGGACAGCAAGAGGTGGCGCGGGGCACGCAGCCCATCTATTACTATTTGCTGTGGATGCCGCTCTACGAATATCTCCCTTTGCTCTTCTCAATAGGCGGCGGGATCGGGGCCGTGATTTACGCCTTCTCCCCTTGTTCCCCGCGCGAGGATGGCGCGGAGGAACCTGCTCGCCCGGCGCCTACCTTCTGCGTCACGCGCTTCTTCCCGGTGGCCCTCCTGGCCTGGACTTTGCTGACGTGGGCGCTCTACAGCTACGCCGGAGAGAGGATGCCCTGGCTGCTCGTGCATATCGCGCTGCCCAGCATCTTCTTAGCGGCGTGGGGCCTGGGTCGCCTGCTGGACGGCCTGGACTGGGAAACTTTGACGCGCCGGCCGGGAGCGGCGGGCTGGCTGGCGCCGGTGGCCTTACTCCTGACCCTGGTGGGATTGGTCGTCTGTGCGACCTCCGTGAGCGGCATAACTGCCATCTTGCAGGAAGGGGCTTCACCGGCGGGTTTCTCCCTGCTCCAGCTACAAGCGTTTGGGCAGGGGATCGGCGGCCTGATCGGTTTCGGCGTCTCGCTGGCGACGTTGATCTGGGCAGTGCGGCAGGTAGGAGAGGGGCAGGCCGCCCGTCTGGCCGTGTTGACCCTGGCGCTCTTCCTGGCGTTGCTGACCGTCCGCACGATGGTGACGTTCAACTTCATCAATTACGACATGGCGACGGAGTTTCTGGTCTACGCTCACGGCGCGCCCGATGTCAAGGTGGCCTTGCAGCAGATCGAGGACATCTCCTGGCGCACGACCGGCGCGCCGCACGACGTCAAGGTCGCGTATGGCGACAACTGCTCGTGGCCTTTCTCGTGGTACATGGTGCCCTACACCAACAACTATTTCTACGGCTCCTCCCCGACCCCGGAAACCTTGTTGGAATGTCCCGTGATCATCGCCGGTTCGCCGGAGTGGGCAGACGTGGACGCTATCGTGGGCCAGGATTACATGCACTTCGATTATATCTTCCGCTGGTGGCCCGTTGAGGATTACAAGAGGACGACCTGGGAGCAGGCGCGCGCGATGCTGGCCGACCCCGCATCGCGGGCCGCGCTGTGGGATATCATCTGGAACCGTGATTACCGCAAATACGCCGAGGTCACAGAGAAGACGATCACGCTTCAAAAGTGGCCCTATCGCAGCGAATTCCGGCTGTACGTGCGGCGCGACCTGGCCTCGGAGGTCTGGGGCTATCGCCTGGGCGCCGAGGGGGCGCAAAGCGAATTCCCCACCCCTGAGACCACGGTCATGCCAGACATCTACGCGGGTCACGCCCTGCCGTCGTCGTTGGCAGAGACGGTGGCTCTGCCGGGAGCTGTGCCCCGTGGCCTGGCGGTGGCCGCCGATGGGTCGCTTTACGTGGCGGATACCACCAATCACCGCATCTGGCACGTCAACCGGCAAGGCGCGGTGCTGGGGACGTGGGGCGAGCAAGGAACCGGCCCCGGCCAGTTCCAGGAGCCGTGGGGGGTGGCCCTCGACGACCGGGGCAACGTCTATGTGGCGGATACCTGGAACCATCGCGTGCAGAAATTCGACGCCCAGGGGAATTTTCTCCTCGATTGGGGCACCGTCGGGCAGTTCGCGCCGGGCGACCCCAATGGAGAAGGGGTGTTTTTCGGCCCGCGTGGAATTGCCATCGGGCCAGAGGGCCGCGTCTACGTGACCGACACCGGCAACAAGCGCGTGCAGGTTTTCGACGACCAGGGTAATTTCCTGTGGGAGTTTGGCGGTCAACTGGATGAACCGGTGGGGATCGCCATAAGCGCGGCGGGCGAGGTCTTCGTCGCCGATACGTGGAACCGGCGGGTGCAAGTGTTCTCCACGCAGGGGGAACCTTTGCGTCAATGGAATATCCCGACCTGGTACCTGCACGACCTTGAAGAGAAGCCTTACCTGGCGCTGGACAGCGAGGACAATCTCTATGTGACCGATGCCGGACACGCGCGGGTGCTGGTTTTCGACAAAAACGGCGCTTTCCTGGGCAGCGTGGAGGAAGGGCAGGGGTTATTGTTCCCGGCAGGCGTGGCGATTTCCGCCGACGGGCATCTCTACGTGACGGACGCCCACAGCGGCAGAGCCCTGGGCTGGACGTTGAACGCTGACCGCTGAGACGCTATGACGCTGAACTGTACCCAATCACCGGTTACCAGTCACCAACTTATTTTCGAGGCGGATACCATAATTCGCACTGTGGTAAAAGTGACACATCTGTTCCCAAAAGCTCTAAGCCCCCGTCCCCGGGGGCGAGTTGACGAGAAAACTGGCCCAGGGAACGCCCCCGAGACGGGGGCTGGGAGCAGTGTAAGTGTAACTTTTG
>JAUWHU010000091.1 GCA_030605705.1 Thermoflexia bacterium
GGTGATGGAGTACATCCCCGGCGCTACCTTGAAGGAGCGTTTGGTTGCCGGGGACATGCCATTGGAAGAAGGCGCGGCAATTGTGGCGGCCATCGCCGATGCTTTAGATTATGCCCACCGGCGCGGCATGGTACATCGTGATGTCAAGCCGGCTAACATTATGTTCACCGCAGAAGGGCATCCGGTTCTGGCAGATTTCGGCATCGCCCGCATGTTGAGTCTGACGGGATTGACGGCCAGTGGAGCAATGGTAGGGACTCCCGCTTACATGGCCCCCGAGATCGGCATGGGAGATTCGGGGACGCCGGCCTCGGATATTTATTCGCTGGGGGTGGTGCTTTACGAAACAGTGACCGGCCATTTGCCTTTTGAGGCCGAGGTGCCGATGGCCTTAGTGATGAAGCACATCAACGATCCCGTCCCCTCACCAACACGGTATATCCCCACGTTGCCCTCAGGCCTGGAGACCGCCATCCTAAAAACGTTGGCGAAAAAGCCGGAAGAACGTTTCGCTCGTGCCGGGAAACTGGCGGCATCCTTGCGACAGTCCCTGGGTCTGGAACCGCCCATCTTCATGGCCAATGACGTGACGCCTCTCCCCGCCGAGCCGGACCCGGCAACCGGCAGCACCACCGAAGAGGGAACCCCGTTGTTGCGCACCTGGGCCAGCACTTCGGAATCCACGCCGGCAGGGGCCTCTGCGGGAGCCAGCAAGAAATCGCGGTTCGTCCGCTTGACTATCAATGTGCTGCTGCTGGTCATCGCGGTGTTGTTAGGGATCGCCGTCTGGCCCACCGTGGAGGAGCAACTTCCTTCCCTGATGCAACAGCTGCTCTCTCCGGGAACTGTGACGCCCTCGGCCAGCGAGACCGAGAGTATCCCTACCGCGACAGCTACGGTGTTGGAGGCGGTAACACTTGTGCCGGCGACGGCAACCCCGACGCCGGAGACTATCACTGTTACCACCGCTTGTACCCCCCGGTCCGAGGTGTTGCGAATCTACGTCTCACCTCCTGAGGCCATCGTCCCACCAGAGACGGCGCTCATCGCTTACATCACGCTCCGCAACGGCGGAGACTGCGCCTGGCCGGCAGGTGTGTACCTGGCGTTTACCTCCGGGGAGCAGCTGGACGCGCCGCACATGTTGAATCTTGCCTCTCTGGCAACTGGAGAACAGCTGCAGACACTCCTGCCTTTGCGCGCACCGGCGGAACCGGGGGAGTACACCTCGGTTTGGGCGGTTCACCTGCCCGATGGACGGGCCATCAGCGGCCCCATCGAGTTGGTGGTGGAGGTGGGTGATTTGCCCACTTATACTCCCACCCCTCTCGCGGGGACGGAGCCTACAGCTACTCCCACGCCTTTCTTGCCCTTGACCCTGAGCGAACCACAGCTCCTGGAGTGGCAGGTGGATGGCAAACGAGACCTCTGGACGGGCAATCTTTCCCTCGTGGCCTCCGGCGGCACAGAGGAATACCGTTTCTACCAGGATGTCATTCGAGAGGATACCGAGCTCGTGGATGGCGCCATGACGTTCACCTGGCAGCGCTGCGAGAATTATCCCCTCGTCATCATTGTGGTGTCCGGCGAAGAAGTAACCCGCTGGGAGGGCAGCATTCCCTATCCCGCGCCGGAGCAATGTGAGCCGTGAAGTGCCATCTGCAAGCACGGTGACTTTATTGATCGTGATTCTTCTATGAAAGCCTTCACCGCAGAGACGCAGAGGGCGCTGAGATTTTCATAATTTGTAATTCCCGGTTAGCCATGATTTTCATTCGCGCGAGTGGCCGGCACGGGCATACTCGCTCCTCCAGCCCTGGTTCAAGTGACCGGGGTTTTTTACACAATTCACAATTCCCCATTTGTCATTTGCCATTTGCCATTTGCAATTTGCAATTTGCCATTTGTAAGGAGGTGATAGGATAAGCCCAATGCTCTGAAAGGTACGTCTGTAATCCATATTAAAAACATTCACATTGGAGGGTAAAACGATGAACAGAAAACTTTTTGCTTTGATGATGGCGCTGGTACTAGTCGCCGGCCTCTTCACGCCGCTGGCACCGCAAGCAGTGGCGCCGCAGCCGGTGCAGGCGGCAGCGAGTAACTGGTGTCTGGCCGGCGGATTCAACGGCTGGGATAACGCCAGCACGCCACTCTACGATGATGGCACGCACGGTGACCTCGTCAGCGGGGATGACATTTTCTCGTTAGACTACACAGTCGCCTCTGCAGGCCGTGCTGAGTGGAAGATCGTCAAGTGCGGCGACTGGAGTACGGCCTACCCCTCGGCCAACGCCTGGCTGAACACCAGCACGGCCAGCCAGGTCGTGAAATTCACCTTCGACGCCAACGATCATAGCGGCGACGCAGGCGCGACGCTGCTGCCCACGCAGAACATCGTCAATGCGTGGGATAATCTACCCATCACCTTCACCGCCGTGGGCGATTTCCAGGGCTGGAATAACGTTGATCCCACTACCACTCTCACGGCGTTGGGCAACGGGATTTACCACCTGGCTTACGTCATCCCCACAGCCGGCAGCTACGTCGGCAAGATCACCACCACCGGTTCGTGGGATGCCTTCGGGAACGATGGTCGCTCGACGGGTGTGGCCAACGACGTCAACTTTACCACCACGGCGGCTAACGAGACGGTGATCTTCTTGCTAGACACCAACGCGGGCCGCGTCACCATCACGCCCAACGGCAGCGGCACGGGCAGCTGGTGTCTGGCGGGCGATTTCCAGGGCTGGGATAACGCCAGCGATCCTCTCTATGATGACGGCTCACACGGCGACCTACTGGGCGGCGACGGCGTCTTCACGCTGGATTACGAGATCGGAACCGCCGCACGCAATGGGTGGAAGGTCTTCCAATGCGGCAGCTGGAGTCCCGCTTATCCCTCGAATAACGCCTGGGTCAACACCAGTGTAGTCTCGCAAACGGTCAAATTCACCTTTGACACCAACGATCACAGCAGTGATGCCGGGACGACTCTCTATCCCACGCAAAACATCGTCAACGCCTGGGACGACCTGCCTGCCAGCTTCACCGCCGTGGGCGATTTCCAGGGCTGGGATAATGCCAACGCCAACACCGTTCTCACCGACGAAGGGAATGGCTGGCACAAATTGGAATACGCAATCGCTTCAGCCGGTAGCTATATCGGCAAGATCACCACCACCGGTTCTTGGGATGCCTTCAGTACCGACGGGCGAAACGAAAACGCACCCAACTTCAGTTTCGATGTTTACCAGGATGGCGATGAGGCCATGTTCTTGTTGGATACTCTCAATGGACGCATGACCATCATCGAGACGCCACCCCCGTCCCATGCCTCCCACGATAACAATATCTGGTGGGATGATTTGGGCCACAACAGCCGCGAGCTACTCTACCGCACGCCCGGCGGCGCGGTGGAGACCGGCACCTCGGTCAAACTACGGCT
>JAUWHU010000416.1 GCA_030605705.1 Thermoflexia bacterium
AAATATCAATTTTTTCTATCTTCTCCGTGTCCTCCGTGGTGAGATGCCTTTTTTTTCAGGGGAGTCAAACTTGACCTTGAAAAAATAACTTTTTGACATGCAATGTTAAGTGTTTTTACCCTAAAACTTTTGGCTCTTTGGGAATTCGCGTGGTCAAGTTAAAATTAACCACGGATTTCACGGATTAGCACGGAAAAAAGTAAAAAATCAGTGTAATCCGTGTTGTGGGCACTGCCTGCCCACACTGCGTCTGTGGTGAAAAATTTACGTCGCGTGGCACTTACCACGCCAAGTCCCAGAGCCCCGGTTTTTCCAGTAGACTCAATTCTCAATTCTCATGAAGGAGACATATTGAAAGCATTGTGGCGGACCTTGACGTATCTGAAACCTTACCTGTTCATCACCGTGCTCGCGCTGCTCGCGTTGTTGCTCTCGACAGCAGGGAATTTAGCCATCCCGGCCTTCAGCCAGCGCATTATTGACGAGGGCATCGCACAGCAGGCGCTGAACGTCGTCATCACTTTCGCCTGCGCCATCGTGGGAGTAGCGGTCTTGCGCGCTCTATTTACCTTCCTGCAAGGCTACTGGAGCGCCAAAGTCTCCCAGGGCATCGCCTACGACCTGCGCAACGCCCTCTATGTCAAGATACAGGGTCTCTCCTTCAGCTACCACGATCAGGCCCAGACCGGGCAGCTGCTCACTCGCACCACCAGCGACGTGGAATTGGTCCGCGGATTCCTGGGAACAGCCATCCTCCAGGCCATCGGCGCTGCCGTGCTCCTGGTGGGAAGTATCATCCTCATGGTACGCACCAGTGCGCGCACGGCGCTCGTCGTGCTGGCGTTGGGGCCGACCGCCATCCTGCTCTTCGTCATCTTCTTCCGCAAGGCCCGTCCCCTCTTCATGGCCGGGCAACAGCGGCTGGAGAAACTCAACGTTGTTCTTCAGGAGAACCTGGCCGGCGTTCGCGTCGTCCGGGCCTTCGTCCGCCGGGTCTACGAGGAACAGCGGTTCGCCGAGCGCAACCGTTCCGTGATGGACCTCCAAATCCAGGTCGGACGTGTCATCGCTATCGCCATCCCGCTCATCTTCTTCATCGCCAACTTAGCGACCTTAGCCGTCACCTGGGTCGGCGGTTCTCAGGTGATCCACGGCCTGATGACGGTGGGGGAGCTGGTGGCCTTCACCAACTACATCCTCATGGCGATCTTCCCACTCTTCATGCTCAGCATGTTGTTGGCGACCATCGCCCAGGCCTCGGCGGGCGCGGAGCGCATCTTCGAGGTACTGGACACGGTCACAACCATCGAAGACAAACCCGACGCCCGGCCGCTGGCGGAAATCGCGGGGCGGGTGGTGTTCGACAACGTCTGTTTCCGCTACTTCGATAGCCAGCCCTGGGTGCTGCAGGACATCAATTTTGTGGCCGAACCGGGCCAGCGCATCGCGCTGTTAGGCGCAACCGGCTCCGGGAAAACCACCGTCACCAACCTCATCCCCCGCTTCTACGACGTGACCAAGGGCCGCGTGTTGATTGACGGGCGCGACATCCGCGACGTGACCTTAGAATCCCTGCGGGAACAGGTGGGAATCGTTTTGCAGGAGACACAGCTCTTCGCCGGTACCATCCGCGAGAACATTGCCTTCGGCGACCCTGACGCGACCCTGGAGGAGGTCATCGCCGCCGCCCAGGCCGCCCAGGCCCACAGCTTCATCATGGCTTCTCCTGACGGCTATGAGATGCAGGTAAGCGAGCGGGGCGTCAACCTTTCCGGCGGACAGAAACAGCGACTTGCCATAGCGCGTGCGCTGTTGGTCAACCCCCGTATCCTCATCTTAGATGACGCCACCAGTAGCGTTGACTACCAGACCGAGTTAAAACTGCGTCAGGCCTTGGAACGGTTGATGGAAGGGCGCACCAGCTTCATCATTGCCCAGCGTGTCTCTACAGCGCGGGATGCCGACCTCATCCTGGTGCTGGATCAAGGGAAAATCATGGCGCAGGGGAACCACGAGGAGCTATTGGAACAGAGTCCTCTCTACGCTGAAATCTACTACAGCCAGCTCGAGGGGGCCGAGGAAACCCCTGCCGGCCGCCTTGTCTACACCGGCGCAGCGGAGGTGCTCCAATGATGATGGGACGCGGGCACGGACCGGGGCGCGGGCTGACCCGCCCCACAGAAAAGGCCGAGAACACCGGCATGACCCTCCGGCGGCTTCTGGACTACCTGAAGCCCCACCGGTTGCCACTCCTCGTCGCCGGCGCGATGATCATACTCAACTCGCTGGCCCAATTGGCCGGCCCCTATCTCACCGGCCGGGCCGTGGACCAATTCATCACCCAGGGAGATATGGCCGGGCTGAACCGCACCATGCTGTTGTTGTTAGGAGCCTATGTCGTAGCCTGGCTCACCCAGGCCGCCCAGTTCCTGGCGACCATCACCCTGGGGCAGAAAATCCTCTACACGATGCGTCGTCAGGTTTTCGACCATTTCCAGATACTCTCCCTGCGTTTCTTCGATCAACGAGAGACCGGCGACTTGATGTCTCGCCTGACCAACGACACCGACGTCATCAACCGGATGCTGAACATGGGACTGGCCCGATTCATCGGCAGCCTCGTCTTTTTGGTCGGCGTTCTCGTCAGCATGTTGTTCCTCAACTGGAAACTCGCACTCATCAGCATGAGCGCGCTGCCGTTGATGTTCTTGAGTACCATCTACTTCTCCCGGCGGGCCAGAGTCGCTGCCCGCAAGTCCCGCGAGCAGCTGGGGAAGGTGAGTACCGAATTAGAGGAGAATATCTCTGGAGTGCGGGTGGTGCAGGCATTTAGCCGGGAAAAGGAGATCGTTCAGGAGTTCCGCAAGGTCAACGCTGCCAGCCGCGACGCCAATGTAGAGGTCCAGACAGTCACCGCGGCCTTCACCCCGACGTTAGACGTTTTCAGCACAATGGGCATCGCGCTGGTGTTGGGCGCGGGCGGCGCGCTGGTGATTCGCGGGGACCTCACCATCGGTGTCGTCGTCGCCTTTTTAGGCTACGTCCGGCGCTTCTTCCATCCGGTGCGGGCCATCGGTGTGCTCTACGCCCAGGTGCAGACAGCCATCGCTGCCGCCGAACGGGTCTTCGGCCTGTTAGATGAAGTACCCGAGATCACCGATGCGCCGGATGCCGTTGAGATCCACGCAGCCGAGGGACACATCGCCTTCGAGGAAGTCACCTTCGGCTACGAAGCCGGCCATCCGGTGCTCAAGGAGCTCTCGTTCGATGCGCCGCCTGGTCAGATGATCGCCATCGTGGGGCCGACAGGCGCGGGCAAGACCACCATGGTCAACCTGCTCATGCGCTTCTACGACGTGGGGAGCGGGCGCGTGCTGCTCGACGGCCACGATATCCGCGATCTCACCGTAGATAGCCTGCGCCGGCAGGTCGGCATGGTATTGCAAGACACCTTCCTGTTCTCCGGCACGGTGTTGGAGAACCTCCGCTACGGGCGACTGGACGCCAGCGATGACGAGGTCATCGCTGCGGCGCAGGTTGCCGGCGCCGACGCCTTTATCAACCGCCTGCCGCAGGGATACCAGACGGAGCTGGGCGAACGCGGCTCCAGCCTCAGCCAGGGGCAGCGGCAGCTGCTCGCCATCGCCCGCGCTATCTTAGCCGACCCGCGCATCCTTATCTTGGATGAGGCCACCTCCAGCGTGGATACTCGCACCGAGCGGCTCATCCAGGCCGCATTGGCTCAGCTGCTGCAGGGCCGCACCAGCATCGTCATCGCCCACCGTCTCAGCACCATCCACGACGCCGACCAGGTGCTCGTTGTCCACGAGGGCCGGATCGTCGAGCGCGGCACGCACCAAAGCCTGATGGCGGACAGAGGCTTCTATCACGAAATCTACACCAGCCAGTTTGGGAATCCAGAATAAGGAAGAGAGAATGGAGAATGGAGAGTAGAGAATAGAGAATGGAGAATGAAGAATGAAGAGTGGAGAATAGAGAGTGGAGAGTGGAGAGTAGTGAATGGTAGTCACATACTCTCCTACTCCCCTACTCCCTTACTGGTCTACTCCTCTACTCCTCTACTCCCCTACTCCCCTACTCCCTACTCCTTACTCCTCATTCCGAGATTGCCTCCTTCATAAAATACGACTATAATAGAGTAACTCTACCTTTAGGAGAAGTGCCAATGACAGGAGCTCTCAGATCTGGACCAAAATCGCAACAGGATTCGCTATCCTCCATGCTTGAGGCGTACACGCCATCTCGCCCTTGCCAGCGTGGTGACATCATCAAAGGCGCCATCGTCCGTGTAAGTCCCAAGTGCATCCTGGTGGATATCGGCGGCAAGTGCGACGCTATGATCCACCCTCAAGAAGTGGAGCGCATGGATCCCCACGAATTCCACGACTTACATCCCGGTCAAACCATCCACGTCTACGTCGTGGATTCCGGCGACAAGGACAATGTGATCATCGTCTCGCGCACCCAGGCCCTCCAGCAAGGGGATTGGCTGCAGGCGCAAGAGCTGCTGGATAGCGGCGAAACCGTCAATTTAGAAGTCATTGATGCCAACCAGGGAGGCGTGATTGTGTGCCTGGGTCAGCTGCGAGGCTTCGTCCCCGGCTCACAGTTAGGCTCCCGCTGGCGTTTCCAGCAAAACAAGAACGAACCGGAGCATCGCTGGAATACATTGATAGGACAAACGCTCAAGCTCAAAGTGATCGAGGTCACGCCACAGCGCAATCGCCTCATCTTCTCCGAGCGCAAAGCCGACGACGGCAAAGAGAGTAAACGTGCGCTCCTGAAGGAGCTGGAACCCGGCATGGTCGTGGAGGGGGTGATCAGCAACGTGGTGGACTTCGGCGCTTTCGTCAACGTCAACGGCGTGGATGGGTTACTCCACATCTCCGAACTCTCCTGGCAACGGATCAAACATCCCACAGAAGTCGTGCGGAAGGGCCAGAAAATCAAGGTCCACATCCTCGATATAGACCTGGAGCGTGGCCGTCTCGGTTTGAGCCTCAAACAGCTGCTGCCGGATCCCTGGGAAGGCGTCGCCGAGACCTATCACGAAGGCCAGCTGGTCGAAGTCGAAATCGTCAATCTGACCGCCTTCGGCGCCTTTGCCTCTCCTATTGATACCCCCGGCGTCGAGGGATTGATCCATCTCTCCGAGCTGTGTGACCACCCTGTTTCGCGCCCTGACGAGGTTGTGCAGGTGGGGATACACAAGCTCGCCCGCATCCTCTCTCTGCAACCCAGGTCCCGGCGACTGGCCTTTAGTCTCAAACAAGTACCGGAGGACGCAACTCCGGAGGAAGGCCCTCCGGCCGATGGCGAGGGGCCAAAGCTCGAGGAATAGAATTCATGCCGGGCCGTGTATGACTCCCCTGAAA
>JAUWHU010000060.1 GCA_030605705.1 Thermoflexia bacterium
CCCGTCCACTCGTCGGAGTGCTGGTAGCCATTTATGGCCGCGCCGTTCTCCACAGTGACGTCCTGGTACAGCAGCAAGGGGATGGCCGGGAGCGTGCTGCCCGCCGCCGGCGGGTTGCCCTCGGCCCAGGGGGCGATAGCGAACAGCGACGGCCCCTGCGCTCCCTGACCGCCATCACGGTAGCGACCCGTAGCCAAAGACATGCCGGATACGTAGGCGTCGGCCCAGTCCTGGGGGATGTCGAACAGATAGTCGCCGGTGACGTAATTCCAATAGTCGCCCACGCGCCACGCCCCTGCGCTCTGCGGATACGAGAGGGCCAGTTCGCACCAGCCGTGAGAGGGGTTGGTCGCCCCTTCGTCCAGGTGCGGCGCCCAGGCGAAATACAACTTGCCTGTGGTTTGGCTGCCTTGTGAAGACATGTAGGCCAGCCCGACACGGGGCATCTCCATATCGCCAAACAAACCGCCTCGGATGTCGGCAAAGGGCTGCAACGTATTAGCTGTATTGAGTTCGGCCAGGTTTTTAGCAGCCGAGTTCACCGGCGCGGGAATACTGACCTCGGAAACGTACTGATTCCAGTCGTGCCCGGCGCCAAAGAGTGAGCCGGGGTAGCCGTCGCTCTCGCCACCGGGGTCGCCATCGGGATAGTAGGTCAAGGCCGAAGACCAGTTGCTCCACATCCAGCCGATTTCATCGGGTGCGTCGTCGGGGAGGCGGAATGCGCCCAGGTAGGTCAGGTCGGTCGGCTGGATGACTGAGCCGTTGGTGGGTGTGGAGGGTGTGTGGTTTCGCAATACGAGGGGCTGAGTGATGGTGGGGCCGGCCAGCGGGTCCGGCTCACCCGCCGCCGAAGGGCTACGGCAGGCACAAAGCCCGAAGGCACTGATTGCGAGAGACAAGAACAAGAGAGATACAATTATCCATCTGGTACGCATCTGCTATCCTCCTTTTTCAGGTAAACATGTACGTGTACCCTGAATGACGAAGACGCTCGTGAGCCAACCCCAGGCTAAGAAAGCGAAACCTGTCCAGGTGTTTACCAAGACCGGAATTTCGCCACTATGAGGGTCACTGTCCATAATCTTTGGCTCATTTTGTTTTTCCGCATTGGGGCAAAAGTTACACTTACACTGCTCCCAGCCCCCGTCTCGGGGGCGTTCCCGGGGCAAGTTTCCTCGTCAACCCGCCCCCGGGGACGGGGGCTTAGAGCTTTGGGGAACAGCTGTGTCACTTTTACCACGGTGCGTTTTTCCTTTGGGTGCGTTTCAAATTAGTTTGAGGAGTAGACATCCTCAGATGTCGCTTGGTCGCATCTGAGGATGCTCCCTCCTCGACTGAAATGAAACACACCCTTTTCCTTCTCAGGCGCATAATGCCCGATCGCTGCTAATGCACCCTGGTGATGCGCCACCAGGCCTCAAAGCCAAAGTAGGAGGAGCTCATCCATACGTCGCACTCCGTCGTGCCCAGGCCAGAGGACCTGGCGTGATAATCCTCGGGCCTGGCTCCATAGTTTGCAGACGGTCCATACTCAACCACGATGTGACCCATAGAATCGTTACTGTTGCCGTCTTGTTCGTACCCGGAGAGAATGAGATAGAGGTTTTCGTCCGCCGGCATCTCGAACTCGAAAGTGTATCGCTCCTGTCCCTCCAGGCTATAGGTGGGATGTGGTAATTGAATTCCATCCCACCTGATGATGCCGCTCTCGGGATGCCTTACCCTGTGGCCAACCCAATAGCTCTCATCCTGCGATGGGCCATAGCCGACGCTAAGTAAGAACCAGACCTCGGCATATCGATTGCACCAGCTTTCACAGGGCCAGTTGGGCACACGGAGACCTGTGAATTCGACCCGCATCATGACCGGTGTCTCGAAGATGTTGTTGCCCTCATTCATCTCTTCGATCTTGTTAGCCGGATCAATGATAACCCGCAGGTCATAAGGCTCCATGGCCAGTTCTGAGATTTGGAGATGGCGTTGGCCTCCAGAAGGGATAGTCACGTTCCCCCAGGTAAGGGTGTCGATGATCTCGTTAGTGCTGATACGAACCAGGTTGACCTCGACATCTCTGTTTTCCAGGGGCGCGGCATTGTTGAAGACGTGGATCCGCAATTGACCCTCGATCTCAGTCACATCGGTGATAGTCAAATCAGGCTTATCGCCGGCCTCGGGGCCAACCAGCACATCAATCAAGACCGTCAACTCGAACTGCCCGTCACGGATAGTGTAGCGGCCCGGAGCAACCTCGCCGGCCGGTAGGGTGTGGGAGTCGTGGAAGACCTCCTGGTACATTCTCCTGTCCTGATCGTAGATGACACCGCCGAAAGTGAGATCGTCGTCCGGCCCTAACTCCACCGTGACGGTGTTGTGATCAGGAGCGCGGTACGACGGACAACTACTCCCCAAGCACGAGTACGCCCAGCTCTGAATCGTATCGAACATGAATTGGATGCTGTAAATAGAATGTGAGCTGAACGTGAACCCATCGGGATAATCGTCGCCTTCAAAACGAAGCGATTCTCCCTCGCTGCCCTGGGCCCAAAAGAGGCC
>JAUWHU010000352.1 GCA_030605705.1 Thermoflexia bacterium
TTTTCTGTACTCATGAGACAAATCCTCCTTAGTTGGTGTTATTCTACCTCATAATACGTTAATGTCCTCCCAGGGTTGCGGGGCGAATGAAGAAAATTAAAAATGACAAATGAAAGCAAATGGCGAATGATGAATGATGAATGGCAGCGCCTGGGTTTATGATCCGAGAACTGTGCCCAAGCTCAAGGTCGCGGGCGCGTTTCACTTTTCAGGCACTACGGCAGAAGTGACACGTCTGTTCCCAAACGCTCTGCGCCCCCGTCCCCGGGGGCGGGTTGACGGGGAACTTGCTCAGGGAACGCCCCCGAGACGGGGGTTGGGACGCAGTGTAAGTGCGGCTTTTGCCCCAATGCCTTTTAAGACAAGGGTGAGGCTTGCGTCACGCGCACGCGGGACTGCCCTCGGCCAATGGGCCGGGGGGTCATAGAAAGTCCCTGCGCTATGTGATCACGCTCTGGCAATCTAGCCCCGTTCACGGGGCGTGACTGCGTAGCCCTGGCATTCATGCCTGGGCATTCTGGGCCGCGGGCGACTTCTCCACGCGGAGATCAAGCCCCGCGCTACGTAGCCACGCCCGCTGAAGCGGGTTTCGCAGTCGCTAAAACGCAGGGACGCTGAAACGCTAAGCCGCACCCGGTTACTAATCACCAGTCACTTTACTCGCCTTAATCCTGAAACGCACCCACCAGCTCCCCATTGACCAGCAGCGAAGCCCATGCTATAATCACAGTGCAGCACACAAAATGCGGAAAGGACGATGCTCTATGAGACAAAACGCAAACCCACTCACTAAACCACGACAAACTGACGCCACACTGGTTGAGCCGGAGACCCGGCTTCAGGGGCAAGCCGCTGGCCCCCAACTCCCCCCGCTGCCTGTAAACCCCGACCTGGTCTGGGACTACGATCTGCCTGTGGAAGGGCAACAGGATGAGGCCTTTCGACGTTGGTACGTCGCTCGCGTGTTGACCCGAGGACGGGCGCAGGACCTCCGAGCCATCGGCTTGCAGACGATCTATACCTATCTGCCACCACTCACCTTACCAGCCAGGATTCGCCGTTTTTGGAAATGGTACTTCAGTTTGCCTGACGTGAGAGTGCGCTATGGAATTACTGACCCCCCTGCAACGTAGGCTTCTCCGAGAGATTGGGCAAAGCTCGCTCCGGGATGAGTTCTACCTCACTGGCGGGACGGCTCTGGCGCAGGTACAACAGATACAACAAAAGCTCCTCGCCCCCGTCCCCGGGGGCGGGCTTGTGAAAGGCTGACAAACGCTGATTTTTGATTTTATCTGCGAAAATCTGTGTCCGATCTCGAGTTTTGCGAGGCGGCTGAGTCGTAACAAAACATGAAGCGATATTTAGGGCAAAATCCCTTTCTGTGGTATAATAGTTCCATCAATTGGAACTATTGTGTACAGAACAGGGATAACTATGTCTGACGAATACCTTTCCCGAACGTTAGGTGAGCAAGAATCCCTGCTGTTGAGCAGTCTCTCAGCAGCAGGGTACACAGTGTTCGCCATCGAGGATGCCCGTGCTGTGTTGGACGGTAGCGATGCCAACGTTCGCAAACTGTTGCACCGGCTAAATCGCAAGCGGTGGGTCAAGCGGCTGGAACGTGGCAAATACCTGATCCTCCCCTTAGCAGCCGGGCCGGAGGCGCAGTGGGCCGAGCACGAGTACCTGATTGCCGCCTCGCTGGTGGAGCCTTACTACCTGGCTTACGCCACGGCCTTACACTACTATGGCTACAGCGAACGCCCGCTCAATCCGGTAGTCATTGCCACCACCCGCCGCAAGCGGCCCGTCACGATTGAGGGTCTCACATATCGCCTTGTCACCCTGAAGCCACACAAGTTCTTCGGCTATGAGCCTATCTCATTGTTAAGCAACACTGTGCAGACGGCGGAGCGGGAGAAGGCAATCGCCGATGGGTTTGACCGTCCCAAACTGGTGGGGGGCGTGTTGGAAGCGGCCAAGGGACTGTGGTTCGGCAACCAGGAATTGGACTGGGAAAAGTTGGTGACGTACACCTTGCGCTTGCGGAACCAGGTCGCCGCGCGGCGGTTGGGTTTCTGGCTCGAATTGTTGGCCCTGGGTGATGCGCGTTTGCTGTCTCGCCTGGAAGAGGGTAAGGGACACAGCTACGCTCCGCTGGAACCCTCGGGGACGACCGGCGGGCCACGCAATGCGCGTTGGCGGCTTATCGTCAACGTGCCGGAGCGACAGTTGTTAGAATGGCGGGAACATTAGATGATCTCGGAGCGCGACCTGGCAAGCCAAGTCGCCACTCTGTCGTTACCAGGTTGGGCGGTAGTTACGGGAGAACTGCCCCAGCTGCTGGAGCGTTTCTTCTCCGCATGAGAGATGTGTCTGACCCTCAACTCCTGAATTGCGATGCCCCACTGAGGAAAAAACATGAAACGCAACTGGCAGTCGGTCATCATTCTGGTCTACGCGACCGTGGCGCTGGTGCTGGACTTCTACAATAATTTCCTGGGCCGCAAGGAATGGGACAGTTTGATGTTCTACTTAGTCATCCCCCTGCTCTTGCTGCTGGTACTGCGACGTTCCCCGGCGCAGCACGGTTTTCGGCTGGGGAACTGGAAGCGCGGGTTGCTGCTCACCGTAGGCGGCTGTGTTCTCATGGCGCCGGTCCTCTGGATTGTGGCCCACCGCCCCGATTTTCAGAGCTACTACACGCCGTTCTGGTCGGCGAGAGGGGCCTGGGGGACGCTGCTCTACGCCGCCACGGATCTCATCGGGTGGGAGTTCTTCTTCCGGGGGGTGCTCCTTTTCACGTTGGCCGACATCGCCGGCGGGGATTGGGCCATCTTGTTCCAGGCCATGCTCTTCACGCTGGCCCATCTGACCAAACCGCAGGCCGAGACGTTGAGCTGCGTCGTGGGCGGCTCGGCTTTCGGCTGGGTGGCATGGGAGACGAAATCGTTCTTTTACCCGTTCCTCATCCATCTTTTCGTCACCTTCTTCACGATTTGGGTGGCGCAGCTATGAGCTGAGACCTCCTTTGATCCCCCGGCCGAGCTTTTGGCGTGTCAAATCAAATGATAATGTTACCGAAGGCGAAGGTTTGACCTGGCTGCAAATTGGTCATATACTGAGGGTGATTTCCAACAAGCAAAAGAAGACATTCCGTCCACTGCCAGGTGGAGGGCAGTTTTTGTTATGAGTGGGAGGA
>JAUWHU010000419.1 GCA_030605705.1 Thermoflexia bacterium
GGCGTCCCTTTTCCCACGTTGGAGTTCTACCTGCCCCTGCTGTACCAGGAGAGCAGCACGCTCGTGGATTACCTGCCGCCGGATGCCCAAATCATCCTCTACAACGCCGAGGCCCTCTCTCAGCGCTGGGCCGAACTGGAAGCCGAAGCTCAAGAAGCGCGGCGACGCGCTTTGGAGGAGCACATGCTCCTCACCGACTCGGCTCTCCCTTACGTGAGCTGGGAATCCTGGCAGGCGACTCTGAAAGGCCGCCGTGTGTTGGCATTCTCCCCCGGAGAGACCAGCCCTTTCGCCGCCACTTTCACCCCCGAACCGCACTTCGCCGGAAGGTTAGAAGAGGCCCTGGGCCACCTCCGCCAATGGGTCGGGCTGGGCGATCAGGTCGTCGTCGTCAGCCGTCAGGCCGCCCGTCTGGCCGAGCTGTGGCAGGAGTTCACCCCGCCCCCTGTCCACAAGGGACTCGCGGAGCCGCCGGAAACGCTCATCACCTTCGTGCAGGGAGTCGCGCCGGGCGGCTGGCAATTGAGCCTGCCACACCTCACCCGCCATCTCATCACCGACGAGGAGCTCTTCGGCTGGCGGCCGCCGGAGCCTCGGCGTCGCCCTCGCCGCCGGGTCGCCACCCCGGAACTGCCCTTCTCCGACCTGCAACCCGGCAGTGCAGTCGTGCATGAAGATTATGGGATCGGTATCTTCCAGGGTCTCGCGCTATGCACCATTGACAATGTGGAACGCGAGTATCTCATGCTGGAGTACGCCAACAGCGACCGGCTCTACGTCCCCATCCAGCAGGCTGACCGGCTCGCGCCCTACGTAGGCCCCGAGAGCTTTGGGCCGCGCCTGAGCCGGCTGGGCAGCGCGGAATGGGCCACGGCCAAAGCCCACGTCAGACAAGCCACGGAGGAGCTGGCCCGCGAGTTGCTGGATCTCTACGCGGCGCGGCAGCTTGTCGCCGGTCACGCCTTCGCGCCCGACACCTCCTGGCAGGCGGAACTGGAGGCCGCCTTCCCCTACGTAGAAACCGAAGACCAGGTCACTGCCGTCGAAGCGGTCAAGGAAGACATGGAACAGCCGCGCCCCATGGACCGTCTCATTTGCGGTGACGCGGGCTATGGCAAGACCGAGGTCGCACTGCGCGCCGCCTTCAAGGCCGTGATGGACGGCAAGCAGGTCGCCATACTCGTCCCCACCACCGTGTTGGCCCAACAACATTTTCTGACCTTCCGCCAGCGGCTGGAATCCTTCCCCGTGACCGTTGAACTCCTCTCCCGTTTCCGCACCGCTTCCGAACAGCGCCAGGTTCTCGCGGGGATGGTGGAGGGCCAGGTTGATATTGTCATCGGCACCCATCGCCTGCTGCAAAAAGATGTCCACTTCAAAACTCTGGGACTGGTCATCATAGATGAAGAGCAGCGTTTCGGCGTCAGACATAAAGAACAACTCAAGCGGATACGGACGGAAAGCTCCGGCGCTCACCCGTCCCTCGCAGCGACGGGAGTGGACGTCCTGACACTTACCGCCACGCCCATCCCGCGCACCCTCTACATGGGATTGACCGGCGTGCGCGACATCAGCATCATTGAAACGCCCCCGCAAGAACGGCTACCCCTTTCCACCTACATCGGCCCCTACGATCCCAGCGTGGTCCGGCGGGCAATTCTGCGGGAGATGCGGCGCAGCGGGCAGATCTTCTACGTCCACAACCGGGTGGGATCCATCCGCGTCGTGGAAACGCGCTTGCAGCAGCTGCTCCCCGACGCGCGCATTGGTGTGGCCCACGGGCAAATGCGGGAGCGCGACCTGGCCCGCGTCATGGAACAGTTCACGGCAGGCGAGATTGATGTGTTAGTAGCGACGACTATCATCGAAAGCGGCCTGGATTTCCCCAACGCCAACACCATCATCGTGGAGCGCGCCGACCGCTTTGGGCTGGCGCAGCTCTACCAGCTGCGTGGTCGCATTGGACGGGGAACGCGACGTGGCTATGCCTACCTTTTCCACGGGCGGCGCATGAAGGCGGAGGCCCGCGCGCGGCTCCAGGCCTTACGCGAGGCGGTGAGCAGCGGCAGTGGTTTTGCCATCGCCCTCCGTGACCTGGAATTGCGCGGGGCAGGCGACTTGCTGGGCGCGAAGCAGCACGGACACATCGCCGCCGTGGGGTTCACCCTCTACACCCGGCTGCTTACCCGCACCGTCGCCCAGCTCAAGGCGGAGCGCGCCGGAGAAGCGCCGCCGCCGGAGACTCTCGGTTCCATCACCATCGAATTGCCCTTAGCCGTCGGGTTGCCGGAGGACTATGTGCCGGACGACAGGCTTCGCCTGCAGCTTTATCGCCGGCTGGCCGAGTTGACCACCATCGAGGAGATCACCCGGCTGGAAGAGGAGCTGCGGGACCGCTTTGGCCCCCTCCCACCGCTGGCGCAAAACCTGCTCGCCCAGCTGCATCTCAAAGTGCTGGCCCGCGATGCCCACATCCCCGCCATCGCCGTCAAAAGCGGGCAGATCGTGCTGCGCCTGCCGTGGCTCAAGGACATGGATGCCGCCCGGCGCGCCGATCTCCGGCGGGCCGTGGAAGGGCGTGCGCGCCTCGGCTACCGTGAACTCTGGCTGCCCATGTCCTGGGATCAAATGCGCTGGCGCGAAAACCTGCGCGCCGTGCTGGAGACGCTGGCCGACCTTGAGGCTCGGAGAGAATGAAAAATTAAAAATGAGTCCACTGAAAAAACTAGAAAATTCACCACAGAGGCACAGAGAGCACAGAGAGTTTAAACTTGACCTCGAAAAAATTAACTTTTTGACGTGTAAAGTGGAATTTTCTTAAACCGAACATCAAGTTTTCTCCATCTTCTCCGTGTCCTCTGTGTCTCTGTGGTGAGAATGACCTTTTTTCAGTAGACTCAAAAATGACCAATGACAAAAATCTGCGCTGAAGATTTACCTGCCGGGAAATCGTGCTACAATCGTGGTTCAAACACGAACCAGCAAAGACAAATCCACATTTGACAGGCAAACCCATGACCGATCTACTATCAGGCGATTCTCTACTCATCCTTTTCGTCGCGACGGCGCTGTTATTCGATTTCCTCAACGGATTTCACGACAGCGCCAACACCGTCGCCACGATGATCGCATCGCGGGCCATGAGCCCCCGCGATGCGCTGCTGCTGAGCGCCGTCGCGCATTTCAGCGGCCCGTTCCTCTTCGGCGTGGCGGTGGCGACCACCATCGGGCACGAGGTAGTGGCGGAGTATGCCGCCACGATCCCCGTCATCTGGTCGGCATTGTTGGGCGCCATCGTCTGGAACCTGCTCACGTGGCTTTTAGGGATTCCCTCCAGCTCCTCCCATGCCCTGATCGGCGGGCTGATCGGCGCGGCGCTCATCGCTTACGGTACCGATGCTATCCAGATAGCAGGATTGGAGAAAGTGGGCCTTGCTCTCCTGGCCTCGCCCCTGCTGGGCTTCGTCGTCGGCTATCTGTTGCTGAAAGTCATTTTATTCCTGGCCCGGAATGCCACCCCCAGGATCAATAACTTTTTCAAACGCGCTCAAATCATCACCGCGGTGACGCTGGCGCTCAGCCACGGGACCAAC
>JAUWHU010000085.1 GCA_030605705.1 Thermoflexia bacterium
GAGCAATTGGTCGAGGAGCCTTTTGTGAGCCTCTTCGCCGGTCAACTGCTCCCGCAGCGGGTCACCACCCGCCTCGTCCGCGCTCTGGAGGATGGGGAACGCTTAGGTGCAGATGGCACGCCGGAAGTCCCCGGACGCTACTGCATCGCCCTCCACCCGGAAGACCTGGCCGCGCTCCGGCAATACCATCCCCGGCTGGCTGAGGAACTGGCGACGGCGCTCCAGGCTCTCATCGGGCGCCTGCAGATCCGCCTGCGCCAGCCGCCCGTCGTGCTGCTCCAGGCTGACCCGACCCTGCCTCCGCACGACATCCGCATCACGCCCGCCGGCGATCCCACGCTGGACCAGACCCGCGACCTGGATCCGGGTCGCCTGGAAGAGATACTCGCCAGGGAAGAGTGGGCAAGCGGGCAAGCTTATCTCATCATTGAGGGGAAACGCACTTTTGACCTCACCGCGCCCACGGTGCAGATTGGGCGGGCGTTAGATAACGACTTGATCCTCGAGGATCGCCGCATCTCCCGGTGCCACGCCCGGCTGCGCCAACGCTACGGGCGTTACATCCTCCAAGACCTGGGCAGCAGCGGCGGCACGACGGTGAACGGTTTCCCGGTGCAGGAAGTGGTCTTGCGGGCCGGCGACCTCATCTCGCTGTCCGGCGTCACGCTCATCTACGCCGAAGAAGAGCCGGAGGGCAGGGAAGCGACGCGCTCACCGGATGACACGCGCCCCCAGCCTTGCGTGGAGGATTAAGATGGCGGAATTGCTCCTGGCGCTGCGCTTGCTTCTGGCCTTGATCCTCTACGCTTTCCTGGGTTTCACGCTGTACACGCTCTGGCGAGAGTTGCGAGCGGGCGAAGCCGCGCCTGCCACGCCGGCACCCTCTCCGGCGGCGCTGTTTGTGGAAGCCGGCGACCATGCCGGCCGGCGACTCCCCCTGCAGGCCATCACGGCCATAGGACGCGCCGACGAAAACACGCTGGCGCTCCACGACCCCTTCGCCTCCGCGCACCACGCCCTCGTCCTCTGGCGCGAGGGGCAATGGTGGCTCGAGGACCTGGAGAGTCACAACGGGACGTATTTCAACGGGGAAAGGATGAGCGACCCCCGGCTACTCACCTCCGGGGACCGCATCCGCATCGGGGAGACGGTGTTGCGGTTCGAGGTGGGGACAGGGCCGCAGGATGAGGGGGAGAGACAGGAGATAGAGATAGAGATAGAGAGGGAGAGTGTGGAGGTGTGGGAGTGCGGGAGTGTGAAGATTGATGATTTAAGATTGACTCCGTTGAAAAAGGGGCTAATTTTAACGCAGAGACGCAAAGGCGCAGAGATTTTTGAATGCTGCCTCAATATTTTTGAAAATCGAGACCTTTAGAGTTATTCCTCAATAAAAACAGTAAGCTTTTGGACACGGATACCACGGATCAACACGGATTTTTCTCCTTGTTTTCTTACAAAAATATCCGTGTAATCAAATCCGTGTCCAATTCCTGGGTTCGTTTATTCGGGAACAACTCTTTTGATTAAACAAATCTTGATCTACTATTTAATTTTCTTTGCGTCTTTGCGTCTCTGCGTTAAGGCTTTTGGTTTTTTCAGCGCCAAATTGGCGGTGTTTTGCCCCAATCGGGGATCCATCTGAGCAACAGCGACAGTTGTGTGCATCATTCATCTCCCGTGTAGCCTGCCCCTTCGTGGGTCGGGTATCCACCGAACCGCTGAGACAAGATAGCCGTCATCAGACAGGTTAGGATGAACCGGTCTCCCCAGGCGGGGGTCCCATTCCCGGAACCACGTCCGAGGTTCCGAATTGGGGGTGATGCAGGCGAAGGTGAGCCGGATCGTCCAATGGTGAGGTTTCCGAATCAGTGTCGGCATCCAGGCTCCCGTGTTGAGCAGCCACGTCTGGCGTCCTTCCACCGGCTGGCAGTAAGGGATGTGGGTATGACCGGCGATGATAGCACTCAGTGGGCAGGTAGCACGCTTGAAGCTTTCCGCAATCTCACTGGCTATGGTGGGCAGGTAATTGAGCTGGCGGTCATCGTTGATGTGATTTGTCCAGAAGTGGCCGGCATTGAACATCGCCAGCGCCCCCAGAAACGAGCCGGTGGAACGGCAGCGCTGGGCTGCCAGCAGACAAAACAGTCCCCGCGCAGCAAGCCCCACGGCGCCGACGCGCAGTATCCCCGCGAGGGCCTGAGAAAGTACCATGGGCGCCCATATCCCCCAGGAGAGGTGACCGTGCTTTTGAGCAGTAGCCTGGATGGCCCCAACCAGGGGTGCCGGAAGACCACCGTAGCCCCGCGAGCTTGTCATAGACGAGCGTAGGGGCTGCTTTTCTCTGTCGCCGCGGACGAGGTAACGCCAACCGGTCAGCAGGTCGTGGACATGGGTCAGGAGAATACGAGTGCCGCCGAGAGGATCTTCGGATAGCATCCAGGGCAAGGCGCGGGTGATAGGGCGCACGTTGTCGGTGTAGGGGAAGTCTTCCTCAAGCCGGTTGAGCACGTAACGGGTAAACAACATCCCCTGGGGGAGAGCCAGGGTATTCGCATCCCCTGGCTCTACAGGGCACAAGGGATCGGCATAGCGGTTAGTCGGTTCATACTGGTTGCCGTGTTCCACGTAGATGTGATAACGGGAGTCGTAGTAGAACCAGGGTTCAAATTCAATGCGTTCGGCGACACCGGATTCTTCCAACGGTGGGGCATCCGGGTGCTGGCGACGATACCGCCGGTAGGCTTCGAGTACTTCGCGGCGCAGGGTTTCCTGAACGCCAGGCCAGTAGAGCTCGGCATCGTGATTGCCTTTGAGCATGAGGATGCGGTTGCCGTGGGCGACAAACCAGCCCAGAGCGGCGAAGAACAGGGGATGCCCCCGGGCGATGCGACGTATTCTCCAGCAGCCCTCCGGCTCCGACGTACCGAGGCCGAAGCGCGCGCGTTCGCCCAGCTCGGCGTAGGTGGTGACGCCACAGACGGCTTCCAGCTCCGCGCCGGCAGACGGCAAGTCCATGACCTGTTCGAAATCAAAGGTATCGCCGTTGAGGATCAACTGCCAGGGAGAACCAGTGTGGGGCGGGGTGGAGCGTAGCTCTTCGTAATGGCGCAACAGATCGAAGAAGGGACGGGCGTAGAAAAAATCTTCGCGGGGCGAATACTTACCCTCGTCTTCCAGCCAGCCTTCGTTAATGTGTAAATCGCTGAGAACGATCAGGTTCTCCGGTGTGTTGATGGTCATCATCTTGACTTCCTTCCTGGATATTGACAGATTGTGACTACTCGATTACCAAATTCCTCTGAACCAACCGGACAAACCACAGACCTCCGGCAAGCATACCACCTCCGAAGAGCGTCACCAATATGATGATCAAAGCGCGTGCTTTCGCCAGTGGTACGCCGCTGATCCAGAGATACCAGGGCCACATATCAAAAGGCGTGGGGTTCAAGGGGTCGTAAAACCAGAACATGTCCTCCCACTTCCACGGACACATCGTGCTCACAGGCAAAGGGCGTGGTAAATTAGCATCTGCAGGGGACAGAAGTTTCCCGTCGCTGGAGATAGCGACATGAGAAACAAAAACGGTGAGATCTCTCGAATCGCCGGTCTGAGCAGAACCTATCTGCTGCGCCGCTATGTCAAGTGTGCCGGGGAAGATTTGATAAGCGGACGCCGGCAGCGTCAACGTTTCTACCCACTGCCTCTCATGCTCATTCTCAGTTAATAGCTTTCTTTCACTAACGACAATTTGCCCATCGTACTCGAAATGTACTCCCTCCCACGTTTCGGCCTCTCCATTGGATGGCCGCGGGCGTGAATAGGTTATTTGAAAAGTAAAAGTCTGTTTGGGACTCGCGTAAAGATAAAGACGGGAATTTCCCTGCATCCAACGGCCAAAGGGAAACATCTCGGCTATCTCAACTTCGTAGAAACCGCGATCAATGACATAGAAATCTTGGTTTGAGAGACGCAAAGGATGATCGTAGCGTTGCCAAGCCTTCACTCGTTGAGGCCACAGCCGCCACTGCGCTAATAGAGTCGAATCCTCAGGTTGCCATCGTTGGCGATCAGCAGAGATGTCACTAAACAGGTAGGTGCTGTAATTCACAAAGACGGTAGAAAGTTGAATCGAGAATCCCAGGACAAACAGCAGCGTGGCACTTCCGACGCGCAGCCAACGAGCAATGTCGCGCCTTTCCAAAAACGCTCCAATAGGCAACAGGAGAAAAGGGGTGATGCAGACAATGTAACGCGGCCCCCAGTTCCCTCCGCCATGCCAAGCCGCAGTCACTAAGCTGTAGAAAAGAGGATAGGATAACGCCAGCGCAGCGAATAATCCCATTTCAGCAGGGCGACGACGCAACAAAGCGTAAACACTCCAAAGTATCAGTATGGCCGGAGGGGAAAAGAAGAAATAACCCTTTCCTGAGCTAAACAGATAACCATACCAGCTTATCAAGGGATTTGCCTTCTCTGCCCAAGTGGTGACGGCTCCACGGGCGGCGTCGCCGGTGTAGCCGGTTTCGAAAAAATCACCAAATCGAACGTAGTTGAAAACGAAGAGCAGCGCCACAATTAACAGAAAGGGAATCGCCCCTGCCAAGAGTGTACGGGTAGCCCATTGCCGGCGCGTTTGCCCATTCTCTTTCCGCCCAAACTTTAACAGAAAGTAAAACGCAAATGCTAAGCCGGCTACCGACATCATATACTTAGTCGTCACCCCCAAGCCCAGCGCGCCCCCCGCCACCGCCATCCACTGCCACCGGTCGGTGCGAGTATAGCGATAAGCCGCCCAGGCGGTCAGAACCAGCCAAAAGGTAAGCAGCGTTTCGGCGTAGAAGGTGCGCGCATAAGGCCAGGCTATAGTTGCCAAGCCGTAAGTCAGAGCGAGGAACAAAGAGGTGCGCCGCCGGTAGCCGAGATCTATTCCAAAAAGATAAAGCAGAGCTACGGTTGCGGCGTGGACAGGGCTGTTAAAGAGAAGGACAAAAAAACGGGTGAAATAAGCGTAAAAGGGAGATGGAAAGAATCTCGTAGCCACCCACCGCCCTACGAGATAAAAGGGAATGGATAACAGAGACTGCAAGGGAGAGGTAACTGCATAAAAATGTCCATCAGGAGCAGGAACAACCGCGCGAGGGAAATCACAAGATCCTCCAGTCGCCGGCTGCTCGAATGTACCGCGTTCCACCAAACCTTCGGTCACGGCGTACATTGTTTCGCCATCGGCGATGTAGGTATGCGCGCTGGCCGTCAGCCAGTAGAAGGAAGTTAATAAGCAAAACAAAGCCAATGCAAGGTGCACATCTTGTTTGTTCAACCTCATGTGTTGCTATTCCTCATCTCACACCAACGAAGTAGGGGCACAAACCCTCTCGCAATTGCGCCTGCACCTCTGCCACAGAGCCGGTAGCATCCACCACCACCCAGCGCTCCGGTTCGGCGGACGCCAATTCTAAGTAGCCCGCGCGCACGCGCCGGTGGAAGTCCAGCGCTTCCCGATCTAAGCGATTCATCTCCTCGCCGCCGGTCACCCGCCGTTGCAGGCCAACCTCCGGTTTCACGTCTAAGTAGAGCGTCACGTCGGGCATCAGGCCATCCGTGGCGAAGCGGGTGATCGCCCGCAGGTCTGCCAGTGAGAGGCCCCGGCCGTAGCCCTGGTAAGCGTAGGTGCTATCGAAGTAGCGGTCACAGAGCACGACCCGCCCGGCTGCCAGCGCCGGACAGATCACCTCCGCGACCAGCTGCGCCCGTGACGCCGAGTAGAGCAGGATTTCCGCGCGGGCCGACATCTCCGTGTGCGCCGGATCGTGGAGCAGCTCGCGGACACGCTCGCCGATGCTCGTTCCGCCAGGCTCTCGCGTCCGCAGCACGTCGTAGCCCTGCGCCGTCAGCCAGGCGGACAGCAACGGCAGCTGGGTGGTCTTCCCACTCCCCTCTGGTCCCTCTAATGTGATGAACAGTCCTGGCATAGTTCCCCCGAAAAGAAGAAAAGTTGCAAGTTGGCAAGTTGGCAAGTTGAAGGTTAGCAAGTTGCAAGTTGAAGGTTGTGCTAGCGATAGTGAATTTCCATATTCACCATTCACCATTTTTCCATTTGCTCATTTGCCATTCGCCATTTGCTCATTTGCCATTCGCCATTTGCCCATTTGCCATTCGCCATTTGCCATTTGCCCACTCACTCGCGGGAGATACGGACGTGACGGTGAGGCTCCCTCCCGAAGGACTGCGAGTCTAAGTTGGCCTTCCGCGCCAGCTCGTGCTGGTAACGGCGGATGTAGGCGTTCTGCGGCGTGAGGTCAATGAGCGCGGCATCCCGGCTCACGCGCCGGATGGCCTCCTCGGTCTCCCGCATGGCCCGCTCGAAGGCGTCGTCTCCCTGCTCCTCACCCAGGCGGAATAGTTCGGACAGGAAGGACTCCATCTGCGCCACGGTGTTGGCCCGCAGCACGTAGACGGGAGTCGCCCGCCGCTCAGCATCCGCGATGACTTTGGGGCGTCGCCGGTAGTGTTGTTTGGAAGTCACCAGCACCTCCGCCTCACCCATCGAGTCTACGATCCGGATGGGCACGCGCAGCCCCTGCGCTGCGCGCAGCAGGCGGTTACGCGCTATTCCAAAGGGATATATCCGCATCTCTTTGACCCGGCGGCGTTTGGTGAGCGCGTAGGAGGCCAACTCCGCCGGGCCTGCTCCTGCCTCGTCCGCTTGCGGCACGGTGGGCGTCACGACGGTATCGTTGTGGATCTGTCCCTCCGCATCACGGTAGCGCAGTTCCGCCTGGGGCTGCCTGCCGCGCAGCAAAAAGTCCACCGACTCCGCTACGTTTCGGTGTATCAGCAACCGTTGGCGATCTTGGATCTCTACCAGGATGCTGAAAGTCGGCGGAGCGCGGCGCTCCAGCACAGTCTTCTGCGTGCCTCGCCGGCGCGCTTCCTCATCGGAGAGAGTGACGCTTTCGATGCCTCCGACCAGATCGGAGAGCGTTGGATTCAAGAGCAGGTTATCCAACGTGTTGCCGTGGGCCGTGGCGATGAGTTGCACGCCGCGCTCCGCGATGGTGCGGGCGGCTAAGGCCTCCAGTTCGCGGCCGATCTCGTCAATCACGATGACTTCCGGGTTGTGGTTTTCCACCGCCTCGATCATCACCTCGTGTTGCAGATTGGGCATCGCTACCTGCATCCGCCGGGCGCGGCCGATCGCCGGGTGCGGGATGTCGCCATCGCCGCCGATCTCGTTTGACGTGTCCACGATCACGACGCGCTTGTTGGCAGCCAGCACGCGGGCGGCCTCGCGTAGCATCGTCGTCTTCCCCACACCGGGACGGCCTAACAACAGCACGCTCTTGCCGGAGGTGATCAGGTCCTTGATGATGTCAATCGTGCCGTAGACAGCCCGTCCTACCCGGCAGGTCAGCCCGACGACATCCCCGCGCCGGTTGCGGATAGCAGCGATGCGGTGCAGCGTCCGGGCAATGCCGGCGCGGTTATCCGCGTCAAATTCGCCGATCCGCTCCACGACGTAAGATATCTCCTCGCGGGCTACCTCGGTTTCGCGCAGCACTACTTCCCCATTGGTATAGCGGGCCGTGGGCACACGCCCCAGGTCCAGGATGACCTCTAAGAAATCGTCGCGGCGGCCCAGGAGATTCAAGGCCTCCTGGATATCCCCCGGCAACACCTGCATCAAGGCATCCAAATCATCTGTTATAATTTGTGTTCCGTTTTCCATTATTCCCAACCTGGCTAAGCCAGAACCAAAAAGCCAACCACAGATTGCACAGATTTCACCGATTTTTTAACCCTATCTGTGTAATCAGTGCGTAGTGTGGGCAGGCAGTGCGCACAAATCTGTGGTTCATTTTCTGCCACAAAAAACAAGAATCTTGCCGATAAGATATTATTTAGTAATTTTACCACGATAAGAGAAGGGGGGAAACGCACTATGGCAGAAGTAACACCTCTCTTCCCAAACGCTCCCAGCCCCCGTTCCCGGGGGCGAGTTGACGAGAAAACTTGCCCTGGGGACGCCCCCGAGACGGGGCTGGGAGCAGTGTAAGTGCGGCTTTTGCCCTTATGCGGGGAAACGCAGTTTGGGGGAATCACAGAGGATTCCCCCAAACTTTCTCGACTACTTGACAAAGCCCTCGGCTCATGCTACAAATTAGCACTTGAAAGACGAAGAAGCAGGGATGCCCGTTCACGGCCACCCTCGTCAATGAAAGCCCGTGCTCAATAGGTGAGTCAAGATGCACCACAGAGGTTTTCGTTTCTTTTCTCTGCGTTCTCTGCGCCTCTGCGGTGAATGCTTTCATAGGAGATCAACATGAAAATGAAGCACTTCTTACGCCGGTTGCTACAACTGGATCGGCCAATCCCGCCCCGTAGCGCTACCGAGATCGCTGCCGAAGTCGAACGGAATTATCGCTGGAATTTCTGGGTGAGCCTGCTGGATGGGGCCAGCTTCCTGTTCAGTATCAGTTTCGCTTCATCCGCTACCATTCTGCCCCTGTTCATCAGCAAGCTGACCGATAGCCCTTTCCCCATCGGCCTGCTCGCGGTGATCGTGCAGGGCGGCTGGTTTCTGCCGCAGCTCTTCACCGCCAATCTCGTGGAACGATTGCCCCGCAAAAAGGTGGTCGTCGTCAATCTGGGCTTGTTTCTGGAACGGCTGCCCTACTGGGGGATCGCCGCCGCACCCCTCCTCGCGCTCCGCAGTCCCACCTTAGCGCTGGTCGTCTTTATGTTGGCCTACACCTGGCACACACTGGGGGCGGGGTCCGTGGCGACTTCCTGGCAGGATATGCTCGCGCGGATCTTCCCCGTCGAACGCCGGGGGAGCTTGTTTGGGCTGACCAACTTCGTCGGCACGGGTACCGGGGTGTTGGGAGCGATCGTGAGCGCCAAGATTTTGGATACCATTCCCTTTCCCACCAACTTCTTCATTATCTTTCTCATTGCGGCGCTCTTTATCCACCTGAGCTGGCTCTTCCTCGCCCTCACCCGTGAACCGGCCCAGGCGGTGACGGCTACTCGCAAGAGCAACCGAGAGTTTTGGGCCGGGTTACCGCAGACGCTGCGGCAAGATGATAACTTCCGCCATTTCCTGATCACCCGGTTGTGCCTGGCATTGGGCGCGATGGGCAGCGGTTTTATCAC
>JAUWHU010000125.1 GCA_030605705.1 Thermoflexia bacterium
AGAGCGTTGTTGTTAGGCAGCGTTACCGTTAGCACAGTGGTGTAGGCATCGCCGGGGTAGAGATGGTTGTTATCATTCTGGTAAGTTACGATGATGGGGTACGCATCCATCACCGACTCTGACTCTCTGGCGGCGTACTGCGGAGCGTCAATGCTCACTCCCAAATCGGGGGAAAGGACGTGGAAATCCACCTGAGATTCCCATTGGTAGGAGACGCCGGGGATGATAGCATGTGCTTCATTCCGCACTGTTCCGCAATCCACGCCCTGTGGGGAAATGACAGTGACCCCAAAGGAGATAACTTCCACGCCGCCGGCGCCCATATCGCCCAGCCAGCGAATCTTACCGTTGTCGTCAGTCAAGCTCTGGGTTGTGCCGTCGCCGTTGGCCTGTACCGAACCGGGGATGTAGGCCGTCCCGGCGGGGATTTCGTCGAGCAGGTCAATGTTGGCGGCCAATTGACCAGTGTTGGAGATGGTGATTTTATAATACACTTCGCTGCCGTACTCGTAGGTTCCGCCGCCGCCAATGATTTCCTTGTGAAGTTTCAAATCGTAGCCGCCGAGTTGATAGATGGTGGTGGCGGCCACGGCGGTATCGCTAAACGTATCGGCGGCGATGAGGACGGTGTTGGTCAACACTGTGCCATCGGATAAGCCGCCATTCACAGTCACGGTGACGGTGTGCGTGCCACTCGCTCCGGGGGCTACATCTCCCAGATTCCAAACGAGTGGATTGGGGCCGCTATCCTGCGGCGGGTTGGCCGCGACGAAGGTGACGCCGCCGGGCAGGGTGTCGGTGAGGATTGCGCCCGTGGCTATCAGGCTGCCGCTATTGCCCCAGGTGACTGAGTAAACGATAGTCTCGCCCGGTTCTGCGTAGGCCGGCGCGGTTTTATTCACCCATAAATCGGGGAAGGGCGGGACGTAAATGATGGTGGTCGTGATCGGCCCGGCGGCATTGTCGGCGTCATCGGAATCGAGGGCATTGGTGGGCGTGACGGTGGCGGTGTTAGTCAGGATGCCATCGTAGGTTGCCGTGGGCGTTACCCAGACGGTGAGCGTGCGCATAGTATCGGTAACGATATTGTAGAGGTCACAGGTGATGACGGCTCCGGCAGTTGTGCAGTCGCCGCCCGGCGTGCTGCCGCTCAAGGATGCCACCGCGGAGGCCGGTTCGACCGTATCCACCACGCGGGCATCGGCCATTATCTCAGATGCGGCTGCGTTGGTGATGGTCAGGGTGTAGGTGAGCATATCTCCCGCGTTCACCGCACCGCTTCCCTGGCGCGTTTTGCTGATGGCAAGGTCAACGTGATAGGGGTATTCGTCCGCGCCCAGATCGGCAGCGCTTCTCATCGGGCGCAGTTCGCCATCAATGTCGTCAGTCACGCCCGCGTCCACGCCCTGATCAATGGCATCTGAGGCGGCGGTCAAGTGGTAGCCGTCGGAATCGAAAGCAGCTGTGCCAGAAATGTCACCAACAGTGTCCACCGTGCCGGCCATGTCAGTGTCGTTGTTATCCCAGAGGGTCAGTGCCATTGAGACGGTTCCGCTAGCGTTGTTGACGCCCACGGTGTGGCTGTACACGATGGTGTTGGTGAAAACCAGGGTGCTGCCACTGACGTAAATGCCACTTAATCCCTGGTTGTGGTCCAGAGTAGTATGCAGAATAGACGTTTCCCCACCGCTGGAGCTGTAGATAGCCCCGCCCTCTTGCGCGGCCTGATTGTCCACGAAAACATTATTGGTCATCGTGGCATAATTGTAGATGCTGCTACACCAGGCGAAGTAAATCCCGCCCCCCGTCCGTTCGGCTGTGTTAGCATGGAAAATGTTGTCTTGTAAGGTATGAGGACCACCACAATACATCACAAGCCCACCGCCGGAACCACTACTGCTGCCAGTGTATTGGGCAACATTGTATTGAAACGTATTGCCGGTTAAGGCAACATTCTGGCTGCCCTGGACGTACATACCGCCACCGGTCCAGGTAGCAGTATTGCTCTGGATGGTGTTGGCTTCAATGAGAGAATCGTCGGCGCCAACGACGTAAAGCCCACCTCCTGCTTCGGACGTGTTGTTTTGAATGAGATTGTCACGCGCAGTGAACGTGCTTTGACTTGCGTATATACCGCCACCGTTACGGCCGGGGGCACTGTTCAATTCGATGGTGCTGTCACTGATGGTGGCAGGACTCGCGTCTAAATGCATGCCCCCTCCCCAGAGACCGCTGTTATTGCGAATGATAACGTAACTGATTTGCGCCGCGCTGTGGTAGAGATATATCCCGCCGCCGCTGTTGTTGCTGTGATTATCCTCAATAATGCAACGACGTATTGCAACCGGGGTGTTGCGAATGTACATTCCAGCACCGGCATCACGGCCACTGTAACCACCGCCTAGACCAGTATCATCGCCGCTAGTGAGGGTAAATCCTTCCACGGTGGGCGTAATTGTGCTGCCCGTGATGTACATGGCACGCCCCGCTCCGCCAGCATCAAGGGTAGTGGGGTAAACATCAGGGTCCCAGACGGAAAAGTCGGTGTTGTAGCCACCGCGCAGGGTTAACGTTTTGCTGATGTAGGCAATTTGCGCCAGACCGCCGTGGGTGTTGACATCAGTGTACATTCCCATCGCCACGCGAATTTCATCACCGGGGTCGTCCACGGCATCCACGGCCGCTTGCACCGTGGTGTAACACGGCGTAACGCTCAAGCCGCTACAATCCGGCGCGACGTAGTAGGTTTCATGTTCGTCCGGTCCTTGCGCGTAGACGGGCAACGGCCCACCATTCCCCGCTCCCAGTAAAGCCAGTACCCCAACCAGAACCAGCAGGCTCAGGGTCAGGGCCAACGAGATGTGTTGCAGTTTCTTCGTGTTCATTTCAATCCTCCTGTTTTAGAATGGCAAATAGCAAATGGCAAATAGCAAATAGCAAATAGCAAATAGCAAATGACGAATGACGGATAGCGAATCACATCTCCAGCGTCTCCCGCGCGCCCCAGCCCCGGGACTCGTCCAGCAGGTCAATCCGCCGGGGCGTCACACGGACGACGAGGTAGAGTTCGTCCGGCGTGGGGGTATGTGTACCTTCGGGTAGCAGCGCGTCCCAGTCGGGTTGGGCGACCGGTTGGGCTGTGCCCAGACAACGCAGCCAGCGCAACGGGGGCACGCTATCATCCTGGACGACCAGCGCTACGCGGGGGTCTTGCTCCAGGTGATAAGCCACGTCGGCCCAACGAGGGAGGAGACAATCTATCTCCAGCCCGGCGCTGCGGTAGTACACCGGCATGGCTCGCGCCCCTTCTGGCCCAGCGGTGCTCAAGACACACACCCGGTGCTCGGAAAGATAGGCGGTCATTCGGTCGCGTAGTTTATCCAGCAAGGCAGCGCTCCTGTAAGGGCACGGATTGGCAGGATCAATGGATCACAACACCAAGCTACCACATAAAAGCAGCGCCGTCATCGTACTAAAGTCCAATCTTGCGGGGCAACGTTGAGGGAGGATACAGGCCAAACGTATCATCTCGAAAAGTCGGGGAAAATCATGGAGCACAGCAAAAATCAGCCACGAACCCTTCGCTCAGGCTCAGGCCAGGTTTCACGAATTGACACGAAAAAGAGAAAAAAATTAGGCTCTTTAGGAATTCGCGTGGTCGAGTTAAAATTAACCACGGATTTCACGGATTAGCACGGAAAAAAGTAAAAAATCAGTGTAATCCGTGTTGTGGGCACTGCCTGCCCACACTGCGTCTGTGGTGAAAAATTTACGTCGCGCGGCACTTACCACGCCAAGTCCCAGAGACCCAAAAATTAGTGAAATTCGTGAAATTCGTGGCAGAAAAGAGCAAGACCGGCTTGATACGCCCCGGAATATTGAGAGGATACAGGTCAGACGAGCCGCAGGTCGCGGGCGCGGGCAGCCGCCTGAGTACGGGAAGAAACATCCAGTTTGCGCAGGATGTGGGAGACGTGCGCTTTGACGGTGCGTTCGGTGATGACTAATTGTTCGGCAATGGTGCGGTTGCTGGCACCGGTGGTGATCAGGCGCAGCACCTCGATCTCGCGGGAGGTGAGTGTTGCGCCGGTCTCGGGCACGCGCACCGGCCGGGGCGGCCCGGTCACGCCCAGGATGTTCAGCAGACGGGCCGCAAAGGAAGCGTAAGTACCCTGTCGCTGTACAGCCAAATGCAACAGCGGCACGACCAGCGGCCCCTCTTGTAGGATGAAGCCCGGGCTGTGCTCCCGCCGGTGACGCGCCAGCACAGGCACAAATTCCGCCAGAGCGTCGTCGGCGCGGCCTATCTCCAGGTAGAGATGGGCCAACAGGAGGCGCGCATTGCCCACCCATTCGGATAAGGAGGGGACACGTTGGAGAGCGACCGCGGCCCGCAGGCTTTCCTCGGCGCGGCGGTAATCGCCACCGGCCAAAGCCAGCAAACCGTGGAGCATAGCGCGCAGCACGGCCGCCGTGTGAGACTCGGTTGCTTCTCCCAAAACCTCCAGTTGACGACAAACCCGGCCAGCCTCATCCAGATCTCCCTGGAAACAGAGGGCGCGCCCTTGCGCGTACAGGAGCAGCGAGACGATGGCAGGAGGGAGCGTCGCCTGTTTTATGCCCTCAAATATCAAAGAGAGGTAACGGAGAGCGGCGGCGTACTCGCCTTGAGCGGCATAGGCGGACGCCAATGCCAACAACACATCCAGGTCTACGATGACCCTTTCCCCCAGTCGCTCACTGAGCGCCAATGATTTTTCACCGGCCTGGATGCTCTGGGGCAGCTCTCCGTGCCACAAATGCACCAAAGCCCAAAATCCAGTCATGATCTGTTGGAAAAACAGGCTGCGTTGTTCGAGATTGACAGACATGCAGCGGCAGAGATGCTCAAGACGTTTCACCCCTCCCGGCAGTAAGGCCAGCAGCGGATTCAGGTAGAGCAACATCTGGAACAGTTGTGCCGGGTCGCGGATGGGACGGACGATGTCCCAAATCGCCTCAAAATCTACGGCTGCCTGGTCGGCGTGGCCCATAGTGAGAGCCACAAATGCGCGTTCAGCCAAAATCTGTACCCGACTTGACGAAGAAAGGGGGAAAGCCAGAGCGCGCTGGCTCAAGGCGTGACTGCGTTCAAAATCGCCCTGCATTGAGGCGCAAAAGACCAGTTGGGCCAATGCTTCTCCCTGTCCGTCCGGGTCGTTGTCGGCAGCAAATCCTGTGAAAGACCGCTCCAGGTATCCCTGACCGCTCTTCACATCCCCTTGATATGAGATGGATGTGCCCAACAGGTAAAGCAGCTGAGGTGAGGCATCCAGGCTGGCTTCGGGCAGAGCACGGAGCCAGCCGAGCAAAGTGGGCAGAAGTCCCTGCACGATCAGTCCTCCGCCCACCTGCTCGATGGCCTGGATGGCTTCTTCCCACATCTGCGCCGCCAGGTAGTGAGCAATGGCGCGGTCAGGGATGGTCTGGGCCTGGGCGGCGCGGCGGTGCAATTCCGCGCCGCGCTCCGGCATCTCCCGCTGCAGCCGTTGGCGCAGAAACTCGGCGAAAAGGCCGTGGTAGCGGTAAGAGGTGTGGGAGGATGAAGATGTGGGAGGATGGGGGTGTGGGAGTGTGGAAGGATGGAGGTATGGGAATGTGGGAGTGCAAGAGTGTGGGAGAGGGGATGGGCGGGCTGCAGCTGTAATGAAGAGGCTGCGGAGGTCCAGGCCTTCCAGGATGGCTGCGGCGTCAGTCCGGCCGGTGATGGCGTTGCACAGGGGGACGGTCAGTTCGGACAGGATAGAGGTCTCCAGCAGGAAGGTGCGCACGGTCTCGCTCTGGCGGTTCAGCACCTCGTCGGCCAGGAAGTCAAAGACGTAGCGGTCGGTGTGGGCCAGATGGGTGATGAAGGCAGCGCGGCCGGCGGGGGTGGGAATGTGATCGAGAGAGCCGGCGAGGAGGCGCAGTCCCACGGCCCAGCCCTCGGTGCGAGATTGGAGAGCGGCCAAATCATCTGGGGAAAGGTTCAGGTGCAGCATTTCGTTCAAAAAGGCGGCGGCTTCGTCGCGGGTGAAGCGCAAATCGGCCAGACGCAATTCAGCCAGTTGCCCGCGCGCCCGCAGGCGAGCCAATGCCAGGGGCGGGTCGTGGCGCGTGGCGATCCCCAGGTGCATCTGAGGTGGGAGGCGTTCGAGTAAGTAGTCCAGCACAGAGTAGACGGACGGCTCGGTGATGAGGTGCAGATCATCTAAGATCAGTGCAAAGGGATCGGGCAGGGTCTCCAGAATGTCGTTAAGCAACACGCCGGCGATGCGCCGCGCCTGGGCGCCGGGATTGGGCAGATCGGCCAGGAGGGTCTGAGCCGTGACGCCACAGGCCGGGTTCAAGCGTTGCAGAGCGGCAATAAGATACGCCAGGAAGAGGACCGGGTCGTTATCCCCTTCGTCCAGCGCGAGCCAGGCGATTTGAGCAGGGGAGCAGGGGGGCAGGGGAGCAGAGGAGCAAAGGAGCTTGCATCTCTGCACCTCTGCACAGTATGCGGCCAGGAGGGTGGTTTTGCCGTAGCCGGCGGGCGCGGAGAGGAGGGTGAGTCGCCGCGAGGTCAGACCATCGCGTAACGCCGCCAGCAAGCGCGGACGCGGAATGACGTCGCTGCGGGGCGGCGGGGATTCAAGCTTGGTCTGTATCAGCCAATCTATCTGTTCAGGTGTCTGGGTGTCCATCTCGTGGCGTTCCAACGCGCCGCCGTTCTACGCGACCTGACCGTGTTCGAGGTGCAGATTCACCGGACGCGCACAGCTCTCTTCACCATACCTTAAGAATATCACAAATCGGTTTATTGAACAAGCCCCAAGTACACACAAAAACGGCCTCCCTCGTAAAGGAAGGCCGTACACTATTAGAGTTGTTCCCGAATAAACAAAACCAGAAATTGGACGCGGATTTGATTACACGGATAAAAAAACAAGGGAAAATCCGTGTTGATCCGTGACATCCGTGTCCAAAAGCCTACCGTTTTTATTGAAGAACAACGCTATTGAATAGCTACGGGACACAGGCTATCTGCTTTGAAAATAGGTTCGTGACTGGTAACTGGGAGCGTCTCAGCGTCCCAGCGTCTCAGCGACTGCTGCCTCGAAAATAAACGGTCCGTAGTAGCGACTGAAGTCGCTGGCGTCGGTAGGGGCCTGCTCGAAGCGGGCGGCGGCGTCGAGCACCCTGGGCAGCAGGGTGATATCCCCAACGGTGTTCAGGAAGACGCCGGGACGCCCCAGCACCCAGTGAATGGCTTTGTCAATAGCCGCCTGTTCCTCCAGTGGCTGATACCAGGTAGCACGTGTCTGAGGGCGGCCGCGCCGAAGAGTGTGCGGGTGCTCAAGTGTCCGGTACGTCCAAACGGGTGTTGCGCAATCATCGCCGGTCTCCTTTCCCATGAGACCTCGGAGGTCTGGAAGGGTCGCCCTTTACGTCACACGTCGTCCTGGTTGATGAGCTCCGTCAGTTCTGCAGCTTTGATGTAGTTCGTGACCTCGATCTGCTGCCTCTTGACTCCCGGCACAGCGGCCACGGCGTGCTTGATCTCAGTGGCCAGACTGACCGCCAGCGGGCAGAGCGGCGAGGAGGGGCGAAAGCAGTATTTGACCAACCCGGTCGTCTCGTCCACAATGAGTCCCTCGATGAGCCGCATCCGCAGCACATCCACGCCGGTTTCCGGGTCAATGACCTCCACCAGCTTCAACAAAATTTCCTCGCGCAGAGTGGTTTTTAGTGACATGGTTACCTCTTTTTTCATTCGTCATTCGCCATTCATCATTCGCTATTCATCATTCGCCATTTGTCATTTCTTCATTCGTCATTGTTAATTTCTTGATTTTCTTCCAGACTTCCCGGAGAACCTGCGTGACAGGACCTTCACTGTACACCGTGACGGGTACTCCCTGCACCATCGCTTCTGTCACCACGGTATCGTAGGGAATGCGACCAACTACCGGCACGTTTCGTTCCCGGCAGAATGCCTCGATCTCCTGGGTGCGTACCTCACTGAGATCGGCCTTGTTGATCAGCACCAACGCCGGCACGTTGAAATGCGTCATCAATTGGAGCACTCGCTCCAGGTCATGCGCACCGGAAAGCGTAGGCTCCACCACGAGCAGCGCCAGCGTCGCCCCAGAGGCCGCCGAGATGACGGAGCAGCCGATCCCCGGCGGGCCATCCACCAGCACCAGGGGACGCCCATCATCTAACGCGCGCAGCCGGGCCTGCTGCTTGACCAATGTCACCAACTTGCCGGAGTTATCCGCCCCGGCGAAGAGATGCGCATGATAGAGCGGCCCATAGGCGGTATCCGAGACGAACCAGCGACCCACTTCCGGCTCTGAGCCGGTGATCGCATCCACCGGGCAACGGTAGGAGCAGGCGTTACAGCCCTCACAGGCCACCTCGTCCACGCGGTACGGCTCTCCAGGGATGATGGCATCGAAGCGACAGGCATCGTAACATGCCCCGCAGCTGATGCAGGTTTCGGGATCAATGTGGACGAGCAATCCGCTTTTGAAGATATGCTCCTCCAGTCGCCGGGGTTGAAGGACAAGGTCCAGGTTCGAGGCGTCTACGTCGGCGTCAGCGATGGCGAGGGAAAATTCCTGCGAGGC
>JAUWHU010000533.1 GCA_030605705.1 Thermoflexia bacterium
CTGGTGGAAGCCAGCCGGCATCCCATCCCGGCGGCGGCGATGTGGGATGGACAACCATGGCCCGGGTTCCCGGTGGAGGAAGCGACGGAGCGAGATCACACGGTCTTGGCGCAGGCATTCTTGCTCCCGACGGCCTCGCACGTCGCGCTGCACTTCGTCTATGAACTGCCCGCCGGCGTTTTGCAGGAGGAGCCGGGCGGCGTCTTCCATTATCACCTGGACGTGCAGAAACAGGCAGGGTTGGGTAGCGTGCCGGTGGACATCTCCTTGCGCCTCCCCCCGAATGCGGTATTATTGGAGTCACAACCTCGATCTACTTCACGGGCAGAAGGGGTACTCGTGTACCGGTTTGACTTGAGGGAGGATAGCAGTTTGAGTGTACGGTATCGTGTGCCAGAAGGAGATGAGCCGTGAGAGAGAGAAAGTCGCCCTGGTTATGGGGGGTGGTATTAGGCTCGCTGTTAGTTTTGAGCGTGTTGCCGGTGGCCTGGGCCGGGCCGGAGCAGAGCGGCCTGCGTCAAACGGTACCTACGCCGACCCCGCCGCCTACCTCGCCGCCGCCGACCACCGGGCCGGAATCCACGGCTACGCTTATGCCTACGGCCACTACTCTCTCCACTGAGTCGCCTGAACCTACGGCAACGCCAGATGTAGGCAGCGTGGCGACTTCCACTCCCACCGGCGCGACATCCACCGTGACGCCGGAGCCGGAGGAGACGGCAACGTCTTCACCGGCGGCAGCTCCTACGGCGACCGCTGTGGAGACGGAGGTCGCTCCCCAGCCCTCACCCACATCATCATCCCCTGAAGTTACTACAGAGGTATCGCCTCCGCCAACTGAAGATGATGTTTCAGGAGCAGGGTCGGGCGCGTTGTTGTACGTTGGAATTGGGTTGATGTTGGTAGGGATCGTATTTCTCGTAGTCTCTACCTTGCGTAAAGGGGTGAGTGGTGTTTGAAGTTAGCGAGGGACGTTCCGGGTTTTGGAGGGAGGCGTTGCTTCTCACCGGGCTGGCGCTGGAAATTAAGGGCTAGTTACTGAGAAAGGGGAGGTTGAGATGAACAGGCGACTTGCATACGCGATGATGTTGACGGTAGCCGTGATCCTGGGGATGGGAGTGGTCGGGACGCTTAGTGCAGCAGACGGCGATGTGGATTCTCTGTTAGTGGAGTATCCGGTACCGGGTAATCCTCACCATTTAGTGGTTGAATCGCCAGGGCATGTTTGGTTCACTCTGCCTGAACAAAACATGGTTGGGCAGCTTATCGTCACCTCGACGGTGGACTACCAGGTCTTCACTTACACTACGACGATCACCGAACCCTACGATATTGACTATGCGGCCGATGTGGTGTGGTTCACGGGGCGGGCGGGGAACCAGATCGGGCGGCTGGATCCGGAGACGGGTATCATCACTGCCTTTCCTATCCCGACAGCGGATAGTCAGCCGACGGGCCTTGATGTGGTGGCTGGGACACCCACTCAGGTCTGGTTTACCGAGTTCGGAGGCAACAAACTAGGGGAGCTACTGGTGACCAGTACCATGGAGTACAGCTGGCATGAGTACCCTCTGCCCGATGCGTATCCTAATGCCGCTTTGCAGGATATTGCGGTGGGGCGCTTGGATCACATCTGGTTCACTGCACCGGGTGTCAACTGCCTGGGTAATTTTCAGCCTTCCTTGTGGATCGACCCTTTTGACTTCCAGCTGGTGAAAGATGGCGCACCGTGGGCGGTTGAAGTTTCGACTACCGGCAACGAAACAATATTCTTCACCGATCCGGCCAACAATCAAGTGGTGCGGTATTATCCACAGACAATGCACCAGTTTTTATCATATCCACTACCCTTTAACGACAGCGGGCCTTATGATCTTGCCATTTTTGGGGGTAAGGTTTGGTTCACCGAGCGGCAAGGCCAGCGGGTGGGGCGGCTTGATCCGGTAACCAATCATATTCGGGAATTCTCGGTCGGTCATGGGGAACTGTTAGGGATTGACGTGGATGCCGATGGTGGAGTGTGGCTAGCGGAGTACACCGCCGGTAAAATTGCGGTGTGGCAGCCGCCGTATTTTCACTTTTTGTACTTACCCTTGGTCCTGCGCGGGGGATAAGTGTCACGTTGAGAATGGAGGAGTATGATTCCAAAGTATATTGCGATTAGTTTGGCGCTTTTCATTGCAGTGGGGTTGACGGCACTGTTTTTGACGGGCGGGGCATCGGTGGAAGGCGCCGTCTCTCCGGCTGTGGCAGAGAAGACGCCGAATTGGGCACATGCGATGCTGACTCAAACTTATCCTTATAGCCTTTCGCTGCCGTTGGTTTTTCTTAATTACGAACCACCGCTGCCGACGGTCTTCGGGGCACAGGTATATAGAGGTATGTCGGAAACATCCACGGCCCTGTCGCTGGCCGGGGAAGCCCACATTTATTGGATACGTTGGTCGTTGTCTTGGTCCCAGGTCGAGCCGGAGAACGTCGCTCCCGAAGCATACCACTGGGATGCTGCCGACGTTTCGATCCGCAACGCTACGGAGGCCGGGTTGCATTTGATCGTCACTATTTGGGGTAATCCTGAGTGGGCTGCGACATATCACCAGGGGCCGATTGATAAAGTGGACCTGGATGAGTTTGTCAGCTTCGTCGCTGCTGCAGTTGAACGCTACGATGGCGATGGGATTGAAGATGCCCCCGGTTCCCCGGTAGTAGATTATTGGGAGTTGTACAATGAACCTGACGGCGCGAATCGTTGGGCTGCCGAGCAGGGCTATGGCAGTTACTGGGGAAATTACGCCGTTGAATATACGCAGATGTTGTGTGCTGTGTATCCTGTCATCAAAGCCGCCAATCCCCGCGCTAAAGTTGCGTTGGGTGGGTTGGCTTACGACTCGTTCAAAGATGAAGGTGGCTCGTTTGTCCGGGAGTTCTTGGATCAGGTGTTGGATAACGGCTGCGGCAGCTGCTTTGATCTTATGAACTTTCATTACTACCCGGCCTTTGAAGGCCGTTGGAACCAGTATGGGCATGGGCTTAGCGGCAAGGCAACATTCCTCCGAGATAAACTTGCGGCTCACGGTATCACAGATAAACCCATGATCTCTACCGAAGCGGGGTGGCATAGTAACGACTATCCCGGCTGGCCTAGTACGCCGGAAATTCAGTCACGGTATGTGGTCAAGCTCTTCGTGCAGTCGTTGGCATCGGATCTGGATATAATGATCTGGTGGACCTGGATCAATCCAGCTCCTCCTTATGGAGAGAATGGTTTACTGACCCAATCGCTGGACAAAAAACTCTCCTACGACGTTTATCAGGTGGCAGCGGAGAAGTTGGGGCGGACAACGTTTGTTGAGGAGTGGCCTGCTGGTGAGGGTGTGGAGGGGTACCATTTCGTCACGAGGACGGGACAGTCTCTCTATGTCCTATGGGCTGATGATGACAGCGTCCATGCGGTACAGCTGCCACTGTCTGAGGCGCAGGTGATAGATATGACCGGGAACTTAGTATATACTGTTACTAGCGGCGGTGGTACGATCACGGTGGATGTGGGAGCAGACCCCCTCTACGTGGAGGCCGTGCCGTGAATCTCTCCGTCTGGGAACGAGTGTTTTTGGCTCTGGGTCTGAGCACGTTTTGGATCGTGCTGTTGGTATTCGCGAGCCTGCCGCAGCTGGCGGTGAGTGCCGATGAGCCAGAGACGATGCTGGCTTCTTCTCTCACCGAAACCCTATATCTTCCGCTGGTCTTCCATGGTTACGTGCCCTCTCAAGGTCGGTTGTGTCGCTTTGGGGTGGGGGCGAGCCAATCTATTGCTGATTATGATGTCAACAGCTTGAAGCTAGGCTGGTATATTGATTGGACGGCGACGGTTACTCCCGCGCGACCAGGGAAGGTGGAGTACATGCCCATGGTGCGCTTGCATCAGACGGGTGTGGATACCTACAGCTACAGCCCCGACGTGAACGTTTTGCAGGAGGCGGCCCTCAATCAACCTGGCGCAACATGGTTGATCGGCAACGAGCCGGACCGCCGTCGCTACCAGGACAACCTGGAGCCTCGGGTATATGCCCGCGCTTACCATGACCTTTATGCCTTAATCAAGGGGATGGATCCAACGGCACGGATTGCAGCGGGGGGGATCGTTCAACCTACACCGCTTCGCTTGCAGTACCTGGACCTGGTGCTGCAAGGCTATCAGGACCTTTACGGGGTCTCTATGCCGGTGGACGTGTGGAATATCCATGCCTTTATTCTGCGCGAGCGTAGTTGTGCCGTCTACCCCGATGATTGTTGGGGGGCGGAAATCCCGCCTGGTATTGACGCGGCGGAGGGGGAGCTCTACGGTATTCAGGATAACGATAATATTGAGATTTTTCAGACTCTCATTACCAACTTCAGACAGTGGATGAGCGACAATGGCTACCAGAATTGTCCACTGATTATCACTGAGTTCGGCGTGCAGATGCCAGAGATGTATGGTTTCACACCGGAGCGTGTCAATGCTTATATGGATGCTACTTTTGATTATCTGAGGACGGTGACGGCTACCACTGGTTATCCGGCGGACGAGTATCGCTTCGTGCAACAGTGGGCTTGGTACAGTCTGACTGACAATGCATTCAATGGTTGGTTATTCAATCCCGACAGCAAGCAACGCACGGTGTTCGGCGACCATTTTGCTATCTACACGGAGCAGGTGCAACCAGTAGTTAATTTAGTTCCCGTTGACGGGGAGGCAGAGACGGTGAGCCGCATGACGAGTGGTGAGGGGATCACATTGACGCTCTCTGCTCGCGTGGCGAATAACGGAAACTTCGGCATCTCTGTACCCTTCACCGTCGCTTTTTACGATGGTGACCCTGCGCAAGGGGGGCAGCTAATCGGCTCTGAGCAGATTAGCGGTGGCGTGGGAGGGTGCGCTGCATTAAGGTCGGCGCAGGTTACGTGGTATGATGTGCCTCCCGGTTCTCATAGTGTCTATGTGGCAGTGGACCCGGAAAACACCATCTATGAAAGCGATGAGTTGGACAACGTTAAGTTGCTCACAGTGATAGAGGTGGCGAACGGCGCGAAAACCGGTAAGTTTGGGGAGTGGTTGCAGGGAAGGCCAGCATTGCCCTAAGGGCAATTAGCCAGAGGGTTTCCTGACCGTGCCCATCTGTGGTTCGGTCAGAGACCCACAGGGCCGTGCTGACTACAGTAAGTGAACCCCGAAAAATTAGGAAGACACTTTCGGCATTTATATTCCCCAGCTATGAGAAGATACGATAAATGACCAAGCCGAAGGAGGTCAACCCTGGAAAAATCACAGGATGCCGGACAGGCATGGGCTTATGTATTATTGGTGCTGACCATTGGGCTTGGCGCGGTCATCTATGTGCAGTATACACAAACCATCGTAGGTGGATGGGACCCAATGTCCTACCTTTACGCAGGTCAACAGTTGGCCCAAGGAGAGAGTTTCGCTTTTTGCCATCCCTATAACAATTCCATCGGCCCTTACTTTACCCTTGCCGGGTTCAATGTGCGAGATCAAGGCAATGCGGCATGTCTCTATCTGAATTACCCTCCCGGTTTTCCACTGATCCTGGCTGCCTCACAAATTCTGGTAGGCTCGCGCGATGCGGCTTTATACATTCCTGCTCTCTTTGGCGTTTTTGGACTGATGGCGACATTTGCCCTGGGAGCAGTGTTGTTTGATCCCTGGGTTGGGGCATTGGGGGCTCTGATTCTTGCGTTCACTCCTACTTTTCTGACTTTCAGCACCTCTCCCTGGTCTGATGTGCCTGGCGCAGTTTTGTTAACGGGAGGGATAGCTGCATTTTTGTGGGGAAACCAGCAGAAGCGCAAACTGTGGCAAATAGTAGGAGGTGGAATAGGAGGGGGGATGATTGGATGGAGCATCTTCATCCGATATGCCAGTGTGATTGTACTGCTACCGCTGGTAGTGTATGTCTGGCTCACTCGAAGGAACAGGGCAATCGGGAACAGATCCATCCAGGTGTTTAGTACATGCATTGCATCCGCAATCTTGGGTGTATTGATTTTCAATCGTGTCTACTATGGTGGATATCTCACGACGCCATATAGTCCTCAACACGGTTGGTATAGTTGGCCGGCATTTAGCCTTCGATATGTTTTTGGTGAATCACCGGTCGGGGGGCAAAGCTTGCTAGCCACGATGCGAACGGTCTGGAAGAATTTCGCGTGGCTGTTGCTGCTGACAGGATGGGGTGTAGTGCGTATGCGTACTCTTCAGCGAATACTAGTGCTGGGAAGTGTGTTGCTCTTCGCCGGGTTTTATGTTGGTTATGCGTTTCCTCCTCAGGGTATCAATGCTCGTTTCCTTTTGCCTGCGTTCCCTTTCATAAGCCTGGCGACGGGGTATGGGCTTTGGAACGCTGCTCCCAAACAGTGGCGTTGGTGGTGGCGTGGATTTGGAACGATGGTGATGGGACTGCTGTTGCTCATGCCACTGTCGGATCACCTGCGAGACCTGGCAGGTCGAAACACGAGCACTGCGTCTTACGTGAGTGATGTAGTGCGGTTAGTGGAAGGTAGCGAGTCAAACGCCGTGTTCCTGGCCTACAATGCCAACGATGCCATCGCATACTATGGACAACGCACGACACTGTTTTACCGTCGCATTCCGTCGCCAGACCCCGAAACAAGTGGGTACCAAGTAGAGACGTTTGAAGACCGGCTGGTCGCGGCTGTTGATACGTTGCTGGAGAACGGAGTGCCGGTTTACTATGTGCAGGACAGCGATCCGCCATCCTGGGGGATCCTAGCGATTCTAAAGCACCACTTCAGCCCGCACCCCTTGGGTACTGCACCTCCTGTATACCGGATTCAGCGACTATCCGGCGATAGGTGAATTCGATGCTGACATCTTTGTCGCTTCACTACGTGTTGGTCTTGAGCTTTATTTGGTTGGTTCTCTGCACTGTGGCCTACTGGGTCATACCACGTCAGGGTTTTACTTTACGTCAACGTCCAGCCGTTTTGGTGACTCTACTCATTGTGGCCGTTTTGGCGCTGCGTTTGATCCCAGCGGCGGTGTTACCAGTGGGAGCCGGCTACGATATCGAGTCGTTCCGGCGGGTGGCGCAGACATTTTGGGAAGGTAAGGGAGTTTACAGCAGCCCACTCGTGGCGGGGCGGCATCCCTATTTCCCCCTGCAAGTGTACTGGATCGCCGCCGCGATGAAGATAGCGAATGTGACGGGATTGTCATTTGTCTTTACCTTAAAATGGGCACCGATCCTGGCGGATGTGGGGTTGACGGTGTTGATTTTCTACGCTTTCATCCAGCGTGGTCGCTCTGCCCAAATGGCTGTGATGGCTGCGCTCCTGTATGCGTTGAACCCCATCTCCATCGTAATTTCCGCTTACCACGGCCAGTTTGACGCCGAACCCGCTTTTTTGCTGGCCCTTGCCTGGTACTTGGGATTCTCCAGCGAGCGTTCGGAGAGAGTGTTAAGGTGGTCAGCTGTGGTTTTAGGCTTTGCTATTCTCAACAAGACGTGGCCCGTTTTTTTTCTCCCTATCGCTTTCATTAGGCTCAAGTCATGGAAGAAGATTCTGTGGTATGGGGGAATTGCAGGCGCGGTGCCGGTTATCTTCACGGTGCTGTATTTGCTTGTATTTCATGAGGATCCCCATCCTTTATTGGGGCGGGCCTTGACCCATGCGGGTGTGCCGGGCTGGTGGGGTGTCAGTGTCTTTTTCAGTTTGATGCAGGATTTGGCCGGCACGGACAGCGGTGTGTTGCAGTCGCTGGCTCAATATGGCCGCTGGATTGTTTTTGCGGGTGTGGGTATGTCTTACTGGTTGACCCGCAAGCAGTCCAGCATCACGGCTCTGACCACGGCTTTGTTGGCACTTTACGTCTTCACTAATGGCTTTGGCTTACAGTGGTTGCTATGGATTGTGCCGTTTGCTTTGCTTGATGGTGATTTTGGGGGAGAAAATGCATACGTGCTCGGCGGGCTGATTTATATGCTGCCCTCGTATTACGGTTGCCACCTGGATGAGACGCTTGCGCATCTCCTGACCTTCGAGCGCATGGTGATAATTATGAAGGTGAGCGCTATCCCCGCTTGGTTGATCTCCGTGGGATGGTTGTTCCGGCGGTTGAGCCGGTTACGAATAGCAGCCAGAACTGACGCAAGGGCATAGAGGTGATCAAAACTATGAGTGCTGTGATCACATTAGATAAAGTTAGTAAGTTCTTCGTGTTACAACATCAACATCCTCGTTCTTTTCTGGAAATGTTCACCCAATCCATTCGATATTCGCGAGTATCGGAGAGGGAAATATTTTGGGTGCTCAAGGACGTCAGCTTTCAGGTTGGAGCTGGTGAAGCAGTAGGAATTATTGGGCCAAACGGTGCTGGGAAAAGCACTATACTCAAACTGATCACGCGAATTTTGGGCCCGACTTCGGGGCAAGTTAAGGTCAAAGGCAAGGTGGGTGCGTTATTGGAATTAGGAGCCGGCTTTCATCCCGATCTCACCGGGCGGGAAAACGTTTACTTGTACGGATCTATTATGGGGATGAGTCGCGAGCAAATCCGCCGTCGGTTAGATGCAATCGTGGACTTCTCGGGATTGGAGCGTTTTATTGACGTGCCGGTACGCCACTATTCGTCGGGGATGTACGTGCGGCTGGGCTTTTCCGTGGCGATGTACACTGAGCCGGATATTTTATTGGCGGATGAGGTGTTGGCTGTCGGGGACGCAGTGTTTCAGCGGAAGTGTTTGGAGAAAATAGACGAACTGTGTTATGCTGGCGTAACAATTTTATTTGTCTCGCATAGCATGGAGATGGTGCAGAAAATTTGTAAGCGTGTAGTGTGGTTAAACAAGGGGCGAGTTATCATGGATGGTGACTCTATGGAGATAGCAGATGCATATTCAGCATCTTTAGTTGAACAGAGCATCGCTTTGGAAGTGGAGGAGGAAAACTTACAGTTTGAGCGCTGGGGCACGCAGGAGGCCGTTATTACTAATGTTGAGTTGTTTGATGCGTCCAGTGTGGAAAGCAACATCTTTGCAACCGGTGACTATCTTTGCGTACGAATGCATTATTTCTCGCCGGTCAGAGTGGCTCGGCCAGCGTTTGGAATTGCTTTCTATCGTGCTAAAGGCATCCATATAAATGGGCCGAACTCCGTGCAGGCAGGATATGATATTCCATTCATTGAAGGAGACGGTTACGTGGACTATATCGTTGAACGATTGCCCTTGAACGTCGGCGACTATGAGCTCACGGTAGCCATCTATAATCATAATTCTACCGTGGCCCTCGATCATCACCATCGGGCTTATCCCTTCACCGTGAAAGCACCCGGTTTCTGGCGGGAAGAGGGGGTAGTCCATATCCCCGCGTGGTGGCAGCATACGGTTGTTTAGGAGATCTGACACTTATGATTTTCCAGAAAGTGGCGTTTATGCTGACGGCTGCGCTTGCCATCGCTGGTTTTTCCTCCGCCTGGGCAAAACAATCCTACAGAAGTTCTGACCATCGCCCGGCGTTAGATGTGGTAGAAGTGCTTTTCCTCGCTATTGTTAGCTGGGGCATCTTAGTGGGCTGGCTGGGTGTGATTCTAGCATCGTTGGGGATATTCTCGTTGCTCTGGTTGGCGCTTTTACAAATCTTTGTCGCTGTGGCTTTGTTGATCATTTGTCGCCACGTGCCGAAGGGTACTGTGGTACCGCCCACTGTGAGTACCTGGAGCCTCATCTTGGTGTTGCTTGTGGCTGCAATCTTGTATTTTCGGCCCCACGAATATGTGTTGGGGGGCTCCGATGCCGGGACCTACATGAATGTGGGGGCCACCATTGCCCAAACCGGCACATTCGTGGTGCATGATGCCTGGGTGAAAGAGTTGGGTGCTTATCCCGATATTGCGTTCCGCGAGCAACCGCCCGGCATCAAAACGCGCTATCTTCAGTTTGTGGGTTGGTATATTGATGATCACGATTCTGCTCGCGTGATCCCGCAGTTTTTCCCTTTTCATCCCACGTGGATTGCTGTGGGGATAGGGCTTGGCGGGCTACGTGGGGGGGCGTTGGTGACGCCTTTGTGGGGATGTTTGAGTGTAGCCGCTGTTTATTTTATGGCGCGCCGCTTGTTTAATCCGCGCATTGGTTTGCTGGCTGCGGCTTTGTTGGCGGTGACGCCGACACAGATTTATTTTTCTCGTTACCCAACGACTGAACCGTTGACCTTGCTGTTGGTGTTTTCCGGGTTGTTGGCCTTTCAGGTATTGTGGGATGAGCAAGGGGACACGGCATTGTGGGGTTGGTTGGGCGGCACTGCTTTGGGTGTTGCTTTGCTCACCCGGATTGATCTCCTGGTGGTATGGTTGTTATGTTGGGGTGCCTTAGCCGTGCGTCGCTGGTGGTTGAACCGTTGGTCAATGGCGTGGACGGTCTTTGCTGGGACACTGGGTGTGATGTCGCTTCATGCAATGGCCTCTGCACTTTGGCTGAATTGGCCTTATGTTTGGAATACCTATCGCAGCGTTCTATTGTCTTTCTATCGAAGCCTTCCAGGACCGGAAGTGATGCTCGCCAGCGGGTTGTTGTTGGTGGCGATGGGGGCCATAGGATTCTGGGTGTGGCATTATAGGGCGGTTACGTGGTCCACCTTTGCCTTTTATGTGCGATGGGCGCTGGTTATTTCGGTGGTAATGTTGAGCGGGTATGCTTATTTTGTGCGGCCGGCCATAGAGCCTTTGAGGTATATGACCAGCTGGCCGGCTGGTTTGCGCGTCCCTATTCTTAATCGTGAGAATTGGGTGAGAATCGGTTGGTACTTGACACCCTTGAGTATACTGTTGGCAACACTGGGTCTAGCCAAAATTTTACGGAATGAGCCACTCCGGCGGTTAGCATTGTTCTTAGCCATTGGCATATTTACAACGGTGCAATATGTCTACAACATATTCAACATGCCTTATCATATCTATACTATGCGTCGTTATGTCCCCATCGTAATCCCGTTCTTAATCATCTGTGCCGCTTTTGCGATTTACAAATTGGCGCATCTCTGTAGAGAGCGTCAGACATTATTCTGCATGGTAGGGCTGGGTGTTGTACTAGGTGGAGGATTGATTTATCAAAGCCGTTTTGTAATTCCCCAGCAAGACTTTAAGGGCGCTATTGACCAGTTAGAAGCACTGGATGATCGCCTGCAGTCAGATGCCATCCTTATCTTAGCAACGCCCCCGGAAGATGCTTTCTCCGATAACTTTGGCATTCCTTTGCGATGGTTATTTGGGCACGACATTGCGACCATCCGACAAGACAATGCCAGCGTGATCCCGTTTTTGGAATGGGTATTGGATTATGCTCAGCGTCAAGAGAGACCGGTGCAACTGCTGGCGATTCGGGGTATTCCCACAGTGGTCCAAAAAAACCTGCAATTGGAGCCGCAAGAGATGTTTCCCATCCACCTGAATGTATTGATGAGCACATACTTCGATTACCCCTCCATCATTCAACCGGTCTACTATGGCGTTGATGTCTACAACGTGTTGGGGATGCGACAAGCCAGCATTCGATCGTCACCGGTTCACATTGATGTGGGAGGAATCGATACGTATTATGTGGTGAACGGATTTTATGACAAAGAACAGTTCCCGGATGGATCGTTGGTGCGGTGGACGAGCGGAGAGGCAGTGTTGCAATTCCCTTCGTCGGGAGAGGAGGTATGCGTTAATCTGCGGGCAAAGATTTTCAGGCCGGAGGAGAATGTGGAAGAATCGGTTGAGGTGTATCTTGATGGACAGAAAATCGGGGATTTTGTGCCCACCGAGACTTGGCAGACTTTCACGTTTGAAGGGCACGCACAGCCGGCTGGTAATTTCTCACTTCTGAAATTTGAAAGCCCCACATTCAATCCAGCTGTGCTTGGCATAAGTGGTGACGACCGGAGTTTGGGATTTGTCTTAGATGAGGTGTGGATCCTGCCACGCCAACAAGAGGAGAGTATCCCGTGAATCTTAAACGACTTGTACAGAAATCATTTGGTAATGTCGGTGCGCAATCTTCGGAAAGCCGTATGCCTAAGGTGCCGGTATACGACGTGACGGATTTTGCTGATCAAATTGACTTGGGGTACCTTGACGTTATCAGGTGGGCCCCTTGCTGGATGACCAGAGCCGAGCGGCTGCTAATATTCACATTGATTTTTGGGTTAAGACCTGAGCGCTACCTTGAAATCGGCACTTTCCAGGGAGGCTCTGCTCTTATTGTGAATGCTGCCTTGCAAGCCTCACAAAACCCGGCGCCGATGGTATGTGTGGACCCCGATCCTCAGATTGCTCCGGAACATCGGCAGCGCTTGGCGCCCCGTATGATACTGTTGAAAGGATACTCTCCAAATGTGCTGCCGGAAGCTTGTGACCGTGCCGGGGGAAAGTTTGACTTCGTCTTGATCGACGGAGATCATTCCTATCATGGCGTCCTACGTGATGCTGAAGGGGTGTTGGATGTGTTAGCACCGCGTGCATATTTGTTATTCCACGATGCTTTCCACGTTGACATCGCCCAGGCTCTTGACGAATTTGTCAGGCGTCACCGGAATGAGGTGTTGGATTTTGGCCCTTTGACGCGGGAAGTGACGTTTCAGAAGAGGGGCGCGGAAGAAGTGCCCGTATACTGGGGCGGGCTTCGAATAATACGAAAGATTCATTAGCAGATGTCCATTTTCGAAAAAGGGAGATAGTGCCATTTGTCACCTCGTCAAGTCTGCGCAGGTGTCGAGTTTGTTTTACACCCTGCCTGTGGATTAAAGTTTCGTTGTACTTGAATATAACTGTGATAGTACTTTTTCCCTATTGCCTTTTTCCTGACATCGGTTAGAATAGAGTTAGATGGCGGGGCCTTCCAGGTATCATGTGAGCACTGAAGGCGAATATTCTGACACGAGAGAGAGGAGGGCATAATGCGAATTATCGCAAAGGGTGCGCGAGGCATCCTATCTCTTGAATTGGTTTTGCTTTTGGGTTATGTCAGTATTATGCCGGTCATGGCTCAAGAGGGGGCCGGGGTTTTTCGGGTAGCACCAACCGGGCAAGACGTTCCGGGATGTGGATCGGTGATTCAGCCATGTCATTCCATTCAGTATGCGGTCAACGAAGCGGTTTCTGGGGATATGATTCTGGTGGCGGAGGGCGAGTATAAATATGACCCGGCGCTTGATCCATGCAAAGGTCGAATTGGCGGCGGCGGTGGTGTTGTATGCTTCTTTGATAAGTCTTTGACAATATTAGGGGGATACACGCCGGACAATTGGATGATTGCAGATCCCGCAACCAACCTGACCGTGATCAATGGGGAGCATAAGACCCGAGGAGTACGGGTTCAGAAATCATACTCTTCTGCCCCGTCTACT
>JAUWHU010000057.1 GCA_030605705.1 Thermoflexia bacterium
CTGGCGCAGCCCGGTGGTGCAGGTGATCACCGAAATCGTGCATGTCAACGTGCCCTACACCCCGTGGCCGGAAAGTGTGGCGGTCTCAGTGACGCTGACGGCGCAGGGGATCAGCAGCCCGGTCATCACCATCCCCGTGGGCAGCGCGGTGGAGTGGGTCTCGATGCTGACAGCCACCGACACCATCACCGACTTGATCCAGTGGAGCGAAAATCCTATCCTGCATCCCAAGAGCGACCTTGACCCGTTGGAGAATGTGCAGGGCTTCGACGCCGGCTATCTCGAACCGGGGCGGGTTTACCGGCGAGAGTTTGACTGGCCGGGGATATATGAGTATACTGATGCTGCCGGGCACAGCGGTACCATTGTCGTCACCGGCGATGTGAAGATCTACCTCCCACTGGTGCTCAGGAACTACGCACCCTAGCCTTCCATCCCTCTATACGGCGAGACCTCCGAGGTTCCGAACCTCGGAGGTCTAAATACCGGGAACGTCACAGCATGAACGCCAGGATGGACAGGGAGACCTTGATGGTGGTTTTCGTAGCCGCGATTTCCCTGGCGCGCCGGCCTGCGAGGTATGGAAACCTCGGCTACATGGCCCCACGTTATTGAGAGGATACGTTTGGAGTTATTTATGAAGTCCATTTCAGTAAACAAACGCACCACGCACCACGCATCACGCATCATGTCAAATTAACGTTCCATACAAGGAGAACACGATGAAAACCAGTAGCCGTTGGATCCACAGGTTGTACAGAGCTACGTCGTTGCTCTGCGTTGTAAGTTTGCTTTTATCGAGCCTACCCCTACTGCCGGCCACGCCAGTCTACGCCCAAGAAGGGACAGAGCCTACCCCCAGCGGCCAGGGACAGATCGGTGACCAGCCACAACACGGCACTGGCGTCAAGCATCCGACCCCCAGCGGCCAGGGGCAACCGTCCGTCCCCGGCCCGCCGGGCGTGATGGTGAATGCCTTCAACGGCAACCTCCACTATCACCGGATAGACTTGACGACCTCAGCAGACAGGTTTCCCGCCCCCATCATCCAGAGCGAGCTGAGTTATAGCAGCCTGTGCAGCGGGGAGGACCGTGGCTTTGGTTTCGGCTGGCGCTTCGGTTACGATATGGCCTATCGGGAGGAAGATGATGGAGACGTCACCATCCTCTGGCCAGACGGCCGGGAGGATCGCTTTGACAACCAGGGCGATGGAGAGTTTACCGCACCCCCCGGTGTTCACGATACCCTCACCCGCCCCAGCACTGATGTCTATCGCCTGACCGGACTGGAGGGAACTGTCTATTACTTTGACAGCGCCCGTCATCGCCACATTACGCGCCTGGAAGCGGAGAACGGTCTGGCCTTGGTCTTCACCTACGATGCCAACAACCGTCTCACCACCCTCCAGGACGTCTACGGACGGACACTCCGCTTGACCTACGATGGCAACGGCCGGGTCATCCGCATCACCCACGATTTCCTAAACCGCTCGCTGGACTTGGCCTACGACGATGACGACAATCTGGCGGCGATTACCGATCCCGCCGGGCAGATAACCAACTATGGCTACAGCAGCCACCGTTTAAGCCGGGTTACTCTTCCCGACGGTCGGAAGTACACCTGTTCCTACACCGATAATGACCAGGTCACCGCCATCCGGGGGAGTTACGGCAGTTGGGATTTCTCCTCCCACGGCAGTTGGATATCTTGGTTCTATCGCACCGTGGATGGCCAGGTCCGCCGCACCGTATACGAATTTGACGACAAAGGGCGGGTCACCCAGATCGAAGACCCGCTGGGCAGCCTGACCCGCTTCGAGTGGGATTCTCAGGATAACCTCATCGCTGCCACCGACGCCGAAGGGCAGCGGATGACCTATACATACAACGAGTACGGGAATATCCACACTCAAACCGATCCCCTGGGCTACACTTCCATTTTCACGCGTGCGGCGATGAGCACTCACCTGGTAGGTAGCCAAGACGAACTGGGCCAGGTCTGTACCTACTCCTTCGATGACCACGGGAACCTGGTCTCGACCCGCGATCCTTTGGGCCACGAGCGTACCTTTACTTATGAGGCAACTGGTCGGCTTCTCTCGGAAACAGACCCCTTGGGCTACATCACTTCTTACGAGCGCGATGCCTACGGACGCCAAACGCACGTCCACAACTCCCTCGGCAATACAGGCGTTCTCGCTTATGACCCCTCAGGTGGGATTAGCACTTTCCGAGATCCATTCGGCAACACGGTGACCACCACGTACAATCTTCTGGGCTGGCCCGTCAGCATGGTTGATGATCTGGGTCATCAGATGACCAAAGAGTACGATGTTGAGGGCCGCCTGACCCGCCAGACCGACCCCCTGGGGCGCGTCCAACAGTATCAATATGATGAGGCCGGATACCCCTCTAGTTATATCGATCCCCGTGGGGTAGTCGAAAGATACCAATATGACGAGGCCGGCAATCTGTTACGAGCGACAGACGGCAATGGACATACGCTCCGCTTCGAGTACGACTCGCTGGATAACATGATCCGCAGCACTGACCCCAACGACCAAAGCACTTCGTTTACCTACGACCGCCTCGGGCGTCCCACCGGCTTAACCGCTCCAGATGGCGCCACCGTTCGTTATGAAAACGATGCACTGGGACACCTGGTGCGTATTGACTATCCTGGCGACAATGACGTTACTTATGCTTACGATGCCCGCAGCCAGCTCACAGAGGCCCGCAATAACGACGCCGTCATCCGTTATGCCCACGACGCCGTCGGGAATCTGCTTCGCCAGGTGGTCGCCATCGCGACCCAAACTTACACGACGACCTACAGTTACGATGCCGGGGGCCACCGCCTCACCATGACGGACCCCGATGGCGGAGTGACCCGCTACGGGTACGACGGGCTGAGCCGCCTGGTGGTCATCACCGGCACCCGGGGACTGGCGACCCGCTTCGAGTACGATGCCGCCGGACGGATGACGCGCAAGTCCCTGCCCAACGGCAACTATGTGACCTACACCTACGACGCCGTCCACAATCTTCTCTCCCTGACGGAATATGACGAGGACGATCAGGTCATGGGGGGCGAATCTTATGGATACGATGCCGCCGGATGGCGCACCCGCCGCACTGACCTCCTCACCGGCCAGGTGCTCACCTACGCCTACGACGCGGCGGGGCAACTGGTGGGCTATCAAGAGGACGGCAGTGAGACCACCTACACCTACGATAGAGCCGGCAACCGTCTCTCCCAGACAAGTGATAGTCAGACCATCGCCTACACGTATGACGCAGCCAACCAGCTTCTCCGGACCGAGCAAAGTTCCCCGGCCCAATTCACCTACGATGCCCGGGGCAATCTGGCGGCCCGCACCACAGCCACCGGCGACAGCACCTACACTTATGACGCATGGAACCGGCTGACTGAAGCCCAATTAGCCGACGGCAGCACTGTGACCTATCAATACGGCCCCGACGGACAACTGCTGGCCCGCACTGACGCTGCTGGCACGGTCTCTTACATCTACGATGGAGTCAATTTGCTGATGGAAAAGGCTCCTGATGGAACGACCCTGGCCCAGTACACAATGACTCCAGCTACCGACGATTTGATCAGCCTGGAACGGGGAGGCACTGCCTACTATGCCCATCGCGACGCCCTGGGCAGCCTTACCGCACTAAGCGATGACACAGGCGCCATAGTCGAACGCTATGCTTACGACCCCTTCGGCGTCCCCCTGACGCCCATTCCCGTCCGGCAGCCGGCCTTCACCGGCCGTCCTTATGACCCGGCCGTGGGCCTCTACGACATGCGCAATCGAACCTACGCGCCGGCTCTCGGACGGTTCCTCCAGCGAGATCCGCTAGGCGCCGTCTCAGGACTAAACTTTTACATCTACGTGTGTAATAACCCCACCAATGAGACAGATCTCCTGGGTTTTGGGGATAATGATGGATACTGGTGGAACGTCGTTAGTGCTGCCTGGGATACAGCCATCGGCGCCGGAGAGGTAGGCTTGGGAATAGCGGGAATTGTCGCTCCCGAGCCCGCCACCACGGTAGGAGGCGTTTTCCTCTTCACCAAGGGCTGTGGAGATGCCTGGTTGGGTGCAGCAAACCTTATGAACGCCATCCTGGGAAAGAAGAGCAATATCCCTTCCAACACTTTTGATGCCCTGGCGCAGGGATCGGCGTATGCACTGGGTCTGTCGCCAAAGAATAAAGAGTTATTGCGAATCGCCTTTGCCATGGCCGACATGCTGGCGACGGGAAAGATGGATCCGTTCAAAAGTGTAAGTTTCTTTGCAAAAGGTGGCAAGTTGGCTTCCAATATGGCCAGAACTGCCAAAGGATTGGCTAGTGTGCTGGGTAAATTCGGTGATATCAAATGGAGCATAGACAAGGCTGTTGAGGCCAAGGGGTATTGGTATGTACCTGGAGTGGGGCCAAACGGTAAAGAGGTGATACTAAAGATCAAGCCCCCCAAGCGTCTCAAGGACCACTCGGACGACACCCTCTCCGTCGCCTCCCCCCAGTTCCCGGCCGCCGGCGCCACCGGCCTGACCACCAATCTCCATTCTCCATCCTCCATTCTCCAATCTCCCCTCTACCGCCGCACGCCGCGCATCGCTATCCTCTGGAACGGCTTCCCCGAGGAAGCCGGCGCCTTTCTCAACAGCCTCGGCGAACCCTACGACACGCTGGACGTGGACTTCTCCCCTGTCGTGGCCGCCCTCTATCCCGTCCTGCTCATCCCCTCCGGCGGCCTCTACGGACTGGAGGGCTCCGCCTCCTTCCGCGCCCGGCTGGAAGCCTACGTTGCCGGGGGCGGTACCATCCTCGTCTCTGCCCAGCAAAAGGGCTACGAGTTTGCCGCCCTCCCCGGGGGACTCTCCGGCTACGGCTGGGCCGAGGACCAATCCTGCTTCAACGCCTCGGTTTACTTCCCCCAGTACCACCAGGCCCTCTCCGGCTTTAACGGGCAATACCTGACCACTCTGGTGGATGGTTACTTTACCACTTATCCCACTAACACCGTCTCCCTGCTCGACCGGGACAAGAACGGCTACCCGGCGGCGCTCTTGTACCCCTACGGCGATGGCTACGTCATGGCCACGACCATCTACGCCGACTGGGGGCACAGCAACTACCAATGTACCCGTCACGACCACCGCGTCTGGCGCGACCTCATCGCCTGGGGCACGCTGGCCGGGGCGACCACAGGGGCGACCGCAGAGGGGGCGACCACAGAGGGTCGCCCCTACCCTGATTTTTCCCCCGGCGAACCGGTGACCGTCTCGGTGCGCCTCCAGAATGCTTCCGGCCAGGACGCCACCGCCGCCCGGCTGATCTTCCTCGACCCGGACAAAAACATCTTTGAAGAGCAGACCATCACCGTCACCGTCTCCGCCGGCGACCAGGTCACTATCACCCACACACCCCTACACCCAACCTCCCTGGGCGTCTGGGCCGTGGACTATGTGCTGCTGGACGATGACGGCTACGTTATCCAGGACCAGGCCATCGGCGCCGCCTTTGTCGTCAGCGATCCGGCCGCCTCCATCGGCCCGGCCCGCCCCTGGGATTTCTGGACCACCGCCCCCTCCGAGTACTGGGCGCAGGGCATGACCGGCGAGTTCACCTTCCACATTCGCAACCGCACGGCCAGCGCCCGGGACAACGTACAAGTACGCTACGTCTTCTACCACCATGCCATGGAGACGGGCGACCCAACCTATGGGCGGCCCGATCTCCTGATCCATGACGTGGGCGCCGTCCCGGCCAACAGTGAGATCACCTTTACCGTGCAAGCGACAATGCTGACCAAGGACCGGATCTTTGGCTATCTGTATGAAGACGGCCGCCAAAAACTCCGGAACTCCTTCCAAATCCGCTCCTGGCCGGCGGCGGCCCAGGCGACCGTCCAACCGGCCCAGGACTCGTACTATGTAGGCCAGCCGGTCACCGTCACCGTCACCCTGACCAACACCGAGCAGGCCCCCTACGCCGCCACCGCCCGCCTGCAAGCTACGGCCCCCGGCGGAGCGACCTTTGACCTCCAAGAGCAGCCCTTCACCCTGGATGCAGAGGGGAGCGTCGCCGCCTTAGTCTACACGCTGACTATGCCCGTCACCCCCACCTTTGGTTTACACACTCTGCAGGTGGAAGCCCTGCGCGATGGCCAGGTGGTCGGTTTTGGTCAGGCTCATTTTGACCTGCCCAGCCCCCACATAGCCGTCACCGTGCAGGGGCCGGACGCTTATCGTCTGGGCCAGGACAACACCGTCGCCTTTATCCTGGAGAACCAGGGCGGCACAATAGTGGACGATGGCGCCTTCAACGTGCGCCTGGAAGCGCCCGGTGGCCAGACCCTCTGGAACGCCAGTGACGCCTTCACCCTGGACGGCTGGCAGGCGGTTACCTTTACCCACTCGGTTCCTTTCTCCACCGCCCTGGGGGTCTACCGCTTCGTCTACGAGACGCGCATGCATGGCGGCCTCATCTCCCGCGACGCCACGGAGGCGCCCGCCGCCTACGCCGTCACCCGTGAGACGGACAAGTCCCGCTACTCCGGTGGGGAGACGCTGGTCGTCACCGTCACCGTGCAGAACATCGGCGACTTTCGCGAGACGCTGGATGTGTCCCTGGAAGTGCCCGCCGCCCCCTTCAGCCAGACCCAGACCACGACGCCTGACGTAGGACAAGTTATCAACCTGTCCTACCAGGTAGAACTGGATACCGCCATCCCCGGCGGTGTGCATCCGATGACCGTCACCCTGACCACCGGCGGGGGTTCCTCCTCCGCGAAGCGTTTCCAGTACATTATCCTGCCGGCTAACCTGCGCCTCAGCCTGGGGGCAGGGCCGTACCAGGCCGGCGGCAACCTGCCGGTCGTGGTCGCCAACGTCGGCGGCGGTGTAACTGACTACACCGGCCAACTCCTCCTGCGCGACGGGGGGGGACGGTTGGTCTCCTGGGGCAGCACCGCCGGCCGGCTGGGCAGCGGCGGGGCGGACACTTATCTGCTGGCGCTCCCGTCCGACCTGAAAGAGGGTCTCTATACCCTGCGGGCTTCCTTCACGGCCCATGCCACCGGCCAGCGAGTGCGCCTGACCCGCATCGTCGCCATCCACGGCCTGGAAGCCGACCTGCGCGCGGTCGCGGGGGAGCAAGTTTACCACTCCGGCGACCCCATCACCGCTACCGCCTGGGTGACGAATAGCGGCGACTTTGCTATCGCCGGCGGCACGCTTACACTCCAGGGCATCTCCATGCTGGGGGGCGGCCCCCTGGCCGGGGTCGTGCAGGATAGTGACGGCCGCCTGATTGGCGCTCGCGTCACCCTGGACGACGACCGGGCGGTCTGGACCAATCTGGCCGGCGAGTACCGCTTCGAGAGCGTCGGCGTGGGCGACCACCTCTTCCAAGTGGAACGAGCCGGTTACCAGGTCTACACGGCGACCCACTTTGTGGCCGGACCGCAGGAGCCGCTGACGTTGACGTTGACCTCTCTGTCCACCGCAGAACTCTCCGGTACCGTGCGCGTCAGCGGAGGCATCACCATCGTCGTAGGCGCCGACGTCCACTTGAGCAATGGTCCCGCCCCGGCCCAGCCGGCCCACCTGCGCACTGGCGGTGATGGTACTTACCACTTCACCGGTCTGGAACCGGGTACCTACGCCATCACCGTCACCGCCCCCGGCTTCCAGGACTATACCGCCAACGTCACCCTGGCCGAGGGCGACAACACCCACGACGTAAACCTGCAAGTCGGTTCCCTCGTTGTGAAACAAGGGGATAGTTACCTTGCCTCCCACACTCCCTCTCCCCCACACTTCCCCTCTCTCCCTCTCCCATACTCCCCTTCTCCCTCCCTCTCTCCCCATCGCCGTCCTCCTGGCCTGGCCTGTCCGCTGCCCTGGCCGATCCTGCATCCCCTGGAGATCGACGTCAGCGGCGACATCCTCACCCACACCACCTGGATAACTGCCAACAGCCCCTACGTCCTCACCAGCGACGTGGTAATCACGCGCGGCGTAACGTTGACCGTCGAAGCGGGGGTGATAGTGCAAGGGCAAGACGGCACAGAATTGCAAGTATTGGGACACTTGGAAGCAGTCGGTACGGCAAGTCAGCCGATCACCTTCACCTCCTCGGCGGACAGCGGGCCGAACCAGTGGGCCGGACTGGTCTTTAACGGCGGCACGGGCAACCTGAAACACGTCACCGTGCGCTACGGCGGCGATCGCTACAACAGCGGTCTCTCGGATTACAAATGGGGCAGCAACATCGCCGTGAAAAATGTACTCACCGGTGTGGTACGTATCGAGAGCAGTCAAATCATCACCCAGAACGAATACTACGGCGGCTACACCGACTACGGACTCTACGCCACCAACAGCCGCGTGGTGGTCAGTGACACGCTCTTTGCCGGCAATGGCAACGGCACCCAGGACTATGCGTTCTACGCCACCGGCGGCAGCGTCATCACCATCACCGGCTCTACCTTCCGCGACAACCCGGGAGCCGCGGCGCAGGTGGAAGCGGACAGCCGCGTCTTGGGGAACACTTTCTCCGGCAATGGCTACAACCGCGTGTACATCGCCGGCGGTGCGGTGGCGACAGGGGCCAGGCTGGCCGATCAAGAGGGCTTGGATATCTATGTGTTGATGGGCAACCTGAGTGTGCCGGCCGGCATCACCCTGACGGTGGAGCCGGGGGTAGAGGCGCGGTTTTACGACGATAGGGGCCTGTACGTCTATGGTCACCTGGAAGCCCGGGGAACCGCCAGCCAGACGATTACTTTTAGGGCGGGTACCACCAACGCTGGCTGGGATGGGCTGATCTTTGACGGCGGCACAGGAGATTTGCGCTACGTAACGGTCTGGCACGGCCGAGACGAGAACGGCATCAAACCGGCCGGAATCGCTGTGCGGGACGTCATCACCGGGGAAGTGCGCATCGAAAACAGCGAGATAGGGGAGACTGGCGGAAACGGAGCGCACGGCTTATACGTGGA
>JAUWHU010000279.1 GCA_030605705.1 Thermoflexia bacterium
CAACTGGCGTGTGATTTACTACGTCAATGACCGGGAACGCTTGATTACTATCGTAACTGTCAGACGCCGGCGCGAGGATACGTACCGGTAGATTCATTCGTACACCCCCGCCGCCTCTCGGTGCTCCTCCGCCACGCGCTCCCGCAGGCTCTCCGGTTCCAGCACCTCCACCCGGCAACCGTAGTACAGTGTCCAGTTCACGAACTCCGGCGTGATAGCGGCGATGCGCAAGCGAAAGAGTACGCTGCCATCGGGTTGCTCCTCGGCTTGTTGGCTGGGATGCCAATGCTCCTCCGCTACCCACTGCCCCGCCTCTGGCCCGAAACGCAGCACCACGTCCACCGGTTCTCCGGTTCCTCCGCGCATCGCGCCCCATCCCGTTCCCATGTAGGCATCTACATCGAAATCGCCGGGAATGTGGTAGCGCTCGTCCAACAACGTTGCCTCCCGGATGCGATCCACCTTGAACATGCGCACCGCCTCGCGTAGTTCGCAGTAGGCGATCAACTGCCAGCTCCGCACGTAGGGCATGAGGTAATACGGACGCGCCACTCGCTCGCTCGTCGCCCCGCCCCGGGAGCGGGTCTCGTAGACCATGCGTACCTTGCGCCCCTCGATCAGCGCCCGGTTGAGCAGCATCAACATTTGCTGCCGGTGCTCTCGTTGCGCCGTGACCACCGGCTGAGCGACTGTCTGGCGTAACAGAGGCGTGAACTCCGGCGGGAACAGCGCTTCCAGCCGGGCCACCGCCGCCGCCAATTCCGCCGAACCTACTCCTGATACCTGTCGCGCTGCCTGGACCGCCAACAGCAGCGCCAACGCTTCGGCGAAGGTGTATTGCAATGCCGGCAGACGCGGTGTTTTCTCGAAATAATACCCTTCCGGCGAGTGCAGGAGCTGCAACTTAAGGCCGTGGCGGATGATCTCCAGGTCCTTTTGGATCATCCGTTCACTGATTTCGAAGCGCTCTGCCAGATCGCGGCGCAGATAGCGTTGTGGGGCTACGGCGATCATCTGTACCAGTTCCAGGATACGTGACGTGCGTTTGTGTTCTTCAGCTCTCATTCTTAAGCCTCCATCTTTTACATCCAGCGTAACATAGGGGTGGGAACATTGTGGTTCCCGCTCCTATCCATTATGCACCAATTGGGCTATTTTTACAAATTCCCTGTTGTTGTGGGCGCGTTTCCGTTATGCGTCTACCTGATCTGGTGTATAATAATAACCACAAAATGGTTTTTGCGGCAAGAATAATCTACGAGCTTCACGTAGTCGCTTTAGATCGGCGAGAAGATATTTCTGTCGGTATTTGAGTGCTATCATTTAATGAATGAACCTACCCAGAGTTTAGAGTGAGGGAAGCGATCAATGGCTGAAAAATTTATTTACAAGCTCCCCCTGGTATTCGAGCCCCAACCAGAAGGGGGGTACACTGTGATCTGTCCGGTCCTGCCGGAGTTGATCACCGAAGGCGATACTATCGCTGAGGCGATGGTGAACGTTGAAGATGCTCTCATCGCTATCCTGGAAGCACACGAAGACCTGGGTCGTCCCTTACCACCTGTCCTGGAGAGCGTAGCACTCGATATCCGTACTCCCTTTTGGATTGAGACGGCCGTGATGGCATGAAGTATCGGGTAATCGCTCGTAAGTTGCGTGCTCTGGGGTGTGAAGAACTGTCGCGACGACGTGGCACTTCCCATCGCAAATGGTACAACCCAGCCACAGAACGACTTGCCCCGGTGCCTGACTGGGGCAGCAAAGACCTCAAAATAGGCACACTGCGGCACATTGTCCGCCAGTTGGGATTGGATTGGGAGGCGTTCAAGCAAATATAGTCCCGGTTTGTCTCTGGCTATCTTCACGCACTACCCTCTTTTGTCCCTGCCTGATCCGCCTGGCGCAACGCCCGCGCCAGCAGTGCGTAGGCCAGGAACTCCCCCATTGGCGAATGACGTTTGATGCCTGACTGGTGTGATCGTATGAGTCATAAACACGTTTACCGCAAAAAGAATGGTCTCCCGCTGGTCTTGACCGGGGGGCTGGCCTTGATTTTCCTGGCGATCACGGTGGTCATCGGTGTGATCTTCGTCCCCGTGGTTCAGGACGCTTTCTCACATATTGTTCCCCTCTCTGGACTGGGCAGCGCCGGCGAGGAGAGCAGCCCTTACGTGGAGCGCAAACGCGGCCAGCTCATCCCCACGTGGATCGGGACCGACCGCGTCACCATCCTGCTCCTGGGCGTGGACGAGAGACAGCAGGAGCAAGGCCCTTCGCGCACCGACACGATGATGTTGCTCACGCTGGACCCTACCACGCTCCAGGCCGGCGTGCTCTCCCTCCCCCGTGACCTGTGGGTACCGCTCGCCGGCGACTACGGCCAGGGGCGGATCAACACTGCATATTACTACGGTGAGATCTACGATTATCCCGGCGGCGGCCCGGCCCTGGCCATGGAAACGGTCGAATATAACTTAGGCGTCCCCATTCAGTACTATCTCCACATCAACTTCCAGGGCTTTATCGAGCTGGTGGACCTGATCGGCGGGGT
>JAUWHU010000073.1 GCA_030605705.1 Thermoflexia bacterium
CCGTGTTATAATGTTGCACATAGTGGGCGGTTAGCTCAGCTGGCTAGAGCGCCGCGTTGACATCGCGGAGGTCAGAGGTTCAAGTCCTCTATCGCCCACCAGGCGGATCGGGTTCCCCGATCCGCTTTTTTGTTTGCCCGCCACCGTATCCCCTACCACACTCCGATTTCCCCTCGTAGAAGTTAGTCCAGAGCGCGATTTGGAAATCACGGCTACGACTTGCCCCCCTACCGCCTCGTCTCTGTGCGGCATCGCAGTAGAACTGTCAGTTACCCGCTACAACTGGGCCAAAACGTCCTTGAGCTCCCCCGGCTGCTGCACGACGGCCCACCGCCAGCGACCAAAGCCGCCGTGGGCGTTGACGGCGTTTACCCACTCGTCCAGAAACCGCCGCTTGACGCGCTCTTGCTCGCTGTCTTGCCCCTTGGTCTCCAGCACCAGCTTCTCGCCGGAAACCAGGCGGATCAGGAAATCCGGGCGGTATTTGCGCACCACGCCGCGATAGATGTACAGCACTTCAAAACCCAGGTGATCGTTCTTGACCCACGCCGCGACCCCCGGATGGTGGTCCAGCACATACGCATCGGACGCCTCCCACGCGCTGTCGTAGACGCAAAAGTTGACGTGCGACTTGATTGTGCGCTCGCACGGCTTGCCGGTGTACCAGGTACTCATATCGCCGGTGGCGCGGATCGGGTGGTCGCGGTCAAAGACCGGTTCCAGCCGCTCGGTGTTCTCAAAACGCAGGGCATCCCAGATATGCTGCACCACCCTGGTCATGTTGAGCGTGATGATCAGACGGCGACGCATCTCGTCCTGGTAGAACAGCGGCGGGTGGATGGCGATTTTGTCGGAGCGGATGAACTGCTCCACCAGGCGCACCAACTGCGCCAGCAGCAGTTCCTTGCTTCCCTGCCAGGTGTGCCTCATTTGGTCGTAGACAGAGCGCGCCGCCTCAAAGATGATGCGCTGGGTGCGGAACTCGCGCGCCAGCCGTTCGAGTTCGATGCGATTTACCCGCGTTACGTCCGGCTTGCCTTCGAGAATGGGGGAGAGTTCGGCCACCTGCGAGGTGCGGGCGGCATCCAGTTCCAGCGGCCGGACGCGGTCCCAGTCCAACGTCAGGATGGGCCGGTACACGTGGTCAATGCGCACCAGATTCGGCCAGCGGATTGCGTACTGCGCCTTAGCCGGATCCGGTTCGATGGCAGTCTTGGGCGCGGGCGGCGGTGGAATGACGCCTTCACTGCTCTCGTGGGGCAAGAAGGTGAACGGCACGCCAAAGATGTTGACGTACTCAGGGTCGAACAGGCCGGTCTCGGGGTTGACTTCGTAGGACGTGCGCCGTAGCCCCCGCCCGACCACCTGCTCGCACAGCAGTTGGCTGGTAAAGGCGCGCAATCCCATAATGTGCGTCACCGTCCTGGCGTCCCACCCCTCGTTGAGCATGCCCACCGAGATCACATTCTGCACCTTCTCGCCGGGCTGGCCGGGACGCCCAATCGTGTCCACCTTCCGGCGCAGCAACTCGGCCTGTTCGCTCTTGGTCAGTTTGCGGGACGGCGCGGTATCCTCCCCTTTTGTCACCGTGGCTTCCGGGTTCAATTCTGGCGGAGCAAGCGGCTCCTCTTGCGCCTCGGCCTTTTCCAGTACCCTGGAGTCAATGTGCAGGATGCGCGCCGGGTCGCACAGTTCGTCAATGTGTACCTTTTTGTGATCAAAGGTATATTTGACCCGCGCTGCCGTCTCGGTGCGATTGCCGACCGTGATCATCACCGGCGGGGTAGGCTGGCCGGCTTTTTCCCATTTTCGCGCCGTCTCGCGCCAGTCGTAGCCCAGCAGGTAATAGGCGTTGAGCACCAAGTCGGGCAGCGGCTCGTGCGGCCGGGCGCGGCGGTTCAGGTCGTCCTTCACTTCCGGGTCGTTGTAGATGTGGTAGAGGCGCGATTTGTAGGTTTTGGCGTCCGGCACGGCGTCGTCGCGCACCACCACGCGCGGCGTCTTGACCAGCCCCGATTCAATGGCATCGTTCAGGCCGAAATCGCTCACGATCCAGCCGAACAAGGCCTCCTCCGTGCTCTTTTTGCCAGATGGCGCAAAGGGCGTGGCGGAAAAATCATAGCAGGTCAGAATTCCCCGCGTGCGGTGGAGACGATCCAGGCCGCCGACCCATACGGTGGCTTCCTGGGCGCTGTCCTTCATATCACGCCTGCGCCGGTACTTGCCAACGGCCTCCACGTTCACGCGCCAGGCATGGTGCGCTTCGTCGTTGATGACCAGGAGATTGCGTGCTCTGGACATCTCGCCCAGCACCTCGCGGGTGTAGGCCTCGTCGCTCTTGGCCCCGCGCTTGTCCACGCTGCGCTTTTTGGCGACCTGCTC
>JAUWHU010000515.1 GCA_030605705.1 Thermoflexia bacterium
ATGGTGCGGCGCGCCGGTGGCACTGGCGGGTGTCCGTATCCAGGCCCGGGAACGTGGTGGGGATGTGTTGGTTGGTGCTCTGGACAGGGGCATAGTCGAGGCGCTGACAGAAAAGCCCTTGCTCATGCTCATCATCTCCCCGGACAGCGTGGGGGCGATGATCGCCCGGCTGCGCGGCGCCAACCTGTGGTCGCGCAACCTGACCGTTCGCTTCCAGGATGGCTCGGTGGACAGTGGTTACCGGACCTTGCTGGGCACGGCAGCCTTCCACGCGCACGCTGAACTATCAAGGCACTTCTTGATGAAGGATCGATTAAAGCCGGAGGCGATTATCATCTAAACGGTTTTTTGAGGAGGCTCACGATGAATTCCGATTCGGGAATGCTCTACTCCATCGTCCTGAAACTTGTCCCCACCCGCGAGGCGACGGTGCGCGCGACGGTGGGCCACCAGGCGCACGCCGCTTTCCTGCGCACGGTGCGCGAGTCGGACCCCGCGCTGGCCGAGGTGCTACACATGCCCAATATGCCGGCGCGCCCCTTCACCGTCTCGCCGCTGCTGGGCGTGGGCCGGGCACGCGACGGGTTGGTGTACTTATCGCCGGAGCGGGACTATTTCTTGCGCTTTACTGTGCTTTACCCACCGATCTTCAAACAGTTCATGGCGCGCTTCCTGCGCGGCGAGGGCCGCCCGGTCATCCGCCTGGGCCGGGCGTTGCTGCTCATCAAGGAAATCCTCACCACGCCGGGCAGCCATCCCTGGGCCGGGTACTCCTCGTGGGCTGAACTGGCGACGCAGGCGGAACCACACTCCGAAATCACCCTGGAGTTTACCTCCCCCACTGCCTTTGGCTTTGGTCAAAAAGACTGGGGCAAGAAGATCATGCTGCTGCCCTGGCCCGAAACGGTCTTCGGCAGCCTGGCGCGTTCGTGGAATAGCCTGGCTCCACCGTTGCTGCAAGTGGATAGAGACGCGCTCAAGACCTACCTGGGTGAGCACATCGTCGTCAAACGCATCGAGCACTTGCGCACGCAGATGTTGGCATTCCGCCGCGCGCCGCAGGTGGGATTTGTGGGAGCGGTCACTTATGGCCTGATGGCCGACGACGAAGCCGCGCGCTGCCAGCTCAACGCCCTGGCTGACTTCGCTTTCTACAGCGGCGTAGGGATGAAGACGGCGATGGGGATGGGGCAGTGTAGGAGAATGAAGAAATGAAGAGAAATGAAGAAATGGCAAATGGCGAATGGCGAATGGACGAAATCCGGCTATCTGACCACCTGACTACATGACCAACAAACCAATGAACCAACCTGATTACCTGCCCATCTCCATGCTCAACCAGCTCGAATACTGCGAGCGGCGTTTCTGGTTGATGTACGTTTGCGGCGAGATGGAGGTCAACGCGCCGGTGCTGGAAGGCATCCTGCAACACGAGCGCGCCCACACCGCCGGTGTCAAGCACTCTGGGGAGCTCACCATCCACCGCCGCACTTACCTCTGGTCCGACCGCCTGCGGCTGACAGGCTTCGCCGATTTGGTGGAGGAACAGGCTGGCACTGAGGCCCATCCAGAGGCCAGAAAACTACTGCCCATCGAGTACAAACGCGGACGGATGGGCAAGTGGCTCAATGACCACATCCAATTGTGCGCCCAGGCGCTCTGCCTGGAGGAACGCACCGGGCAGACAGTGCCACGGGGTGAGATTTTCTACTGGCGCTCGCGGCGGCGGGTGACGGTCGAGTTCACCCCCGAACTGCGCGCGCGCACCGAGGCGTCCGTGGCGCGGGCCTTCGAGTTGCTGGCGGCCGGGCAGCTGCCACCGCCCCTCGAACGGCGGGCCAAGTGCCACGATTGTTCGTTGGAGGAAATCTGCCTCCCCCGTGAGGTGTTGGCCCTGGCGAAGGAGCCGGCCTGATGGCTCAACTTCAGACGTGGGAGGATGGTATGGCGACTTTGTATCTGACCGAGCGGCGCTCGTTGGTCAAAAAGGATGGCGAGACGTTGGTGGTGCAAATCCCGGAGAACCAGGAGCAGGGCACCCCCAAGCGCAAGGTGCGCGTCCCCCTCATCAAAATCACCCAGGTCGTCGTCTACGGTGACGTGACGCTGACCAGCCCGGCGCTGACGGCGCTGTTGAAACAGCAGGCCGACATCTGCTTCTGTTCCTACTATGGACGCTTCCAGGGGCGACTGGCCCCGCCGCTGGGCAAGAACAGCCTGATCCGCCTGGAACAACACCGCGCTCACGACGACCCCGTGCGCACCT
>JAUWHU010000292.1 GCA_030605705.1 Thermoflexia bacterium
GCATCGAAGTCTACAACGTTGACCCAGATGGCGGCGCTTTCTTCTGTAACTTTGGCGGCACGTGGGACATCGTGCCCGGCCACGATGTGGCGGTGAGCTACACCGAGCCGGACGGCGACCGTGTGCAGACCCGCCCCTCGAACCCGGCGCCCCACCTCCAAATCCAAAAGTGGGCCAACGGCAACCCCGGCGAGGGCGGCAACTTCGCTTTCCAGGTGCAGTACCGCAACGAGGGCGGCCTGGATGCTGAGAATACCGTCATCACCGACACGCTGCTGGGCGGCATGACCTACCTCACCGACACCTCCAGCTTCCCGCACACCGGCAGTGGCAGCGGCCCCATCGTCTGGGACTTGAGCACTTTGCCCGCCAACAGTTCCGGCCAGTTCTACGTCTTCGTAGAGATCACGGCAGTCGCATCCGACACCATCACCAACACCGTCCAGATCGCCACCAGCAACCCCTACGACCAGGGTGAACCACACGAGAAGGAGAGTTGGTGGATCGGGCACGTCGAGGCCAACGACACTCATCTCAACGTGGGCAAGTGGGCCTGGACCGGCGACCCCGCCCCCGATACCGATTTTGTTTTCTCGGTCAACGTCTGCAACAACGGCTCCACCGGCAGCACCGAGGTCACGCTCACCGACACGCTGCATCCCTCAATGACGTTGCAGAGTTGGTGGAGCCAGCACGATGGCTGGGTAGAGCAGTTTAGCGGCACGCAGCATCTGATAGTCTCCCGTCCTTCGATCCCCGGCTGGTGGTGCAGCGAGGTCTACCTGCGCGTGCATCTGGACGGCAGCGCCTGGTCTGGCATGTACATCACCAACACCGCCGTCATCAGCGCCAGCAACGATCTGGAGGACAACGACAACGAGGCCTTCTGGGATGGCTGGGTCAACGACCCACACACCAACTTGTACATCAACAAGTGGTTCGAGGCAGGGCAACTGGTTCCCGGTGGAGAGATCGTGTACGAGTTCTACTACGGCAACAACGGCAACCTACCCGTGGACAACGTGTTGATCACTGACACGCTGCCTATGAGCACCACCTTCAACTGGGCTTGGCAGTGGACTCCATCCGGTCAGACCACGGTCACGCCAACCACGATCACCGCTGACTATGTGGTCTGGGACATCGGTACGCTGGACAACGGCTACAGTGGCGACATCTACGTTCATCTGGATGTGGACGACGACGCCATCCCCGGCACGGTGCTGACCAACACCATTGAGATCAGTCCCCAGCCGGCCGAGGACAGTTACGATGACAATACCAGCACCGTGGTCGAGACGCTCCACGACTACGGCCCCAACCTGCGGGTGGACAAGTATTACGGCTGGGAAGGGGAAAGCCGGATTTCCTACGGGATCTTTGTGAAGAACCTCGGCACCACGCGGATGGAGAATATCTGGATTACCGATACCTATCCCATTTCCACCACGTCGGATGGGAATTTCTGGATAGGTCACGGCCCCTGGTTCACCTACACCCACAACGCGCCCAACCGCCAGTTCATCGTCTGGGCCGAGGCACTCAACCCTGGCGAAACGGGCCATGTCGGTTTCTGGGTAGACCTGGACGGGCCTATTCACGGCGTGCAAGGGCTGATCTTCACCAACACCGTCGAGGCGCCCTGGCCAGGAGACGTCTACCCGGCCGACAATGCCGAGATCGAACTGGCCTACACCGGCCCCGACCTGTACACCGAGAAGTGGATCAGTGACGGTGAGCCCCGCCCCGGCGCACGCATCACCTTCACCTTGCGCTGCGGCAACAGCAACATCTCGCCGTGGGATGTGCCGGACGGTGTCACCACACGCCTGACCGAGCGCTTGCCCGATGGTATGAGTTACGTTACTTCAGTCTGGCCGGATGGCAATCCGAACCCCCCGTGGTTCTACGATCCCGACACCGGCCTGATAATCTGGGACATGGGCAGGCTGGGTAGCGACGATCATCGCTGGTTCTACCTGGTGGTTGATCTCGACGCTGATCTCGAAGGCGACGATGTGCTGCTCAACCGGCTTGAGTTCCAGGCGTGGCCAGACCCTGACATTGACCCCAACCCCGACAATAACACCTTCGTCTACCCGGTGGCCGTGCTCCAGCCCAAGTTCCAGGTCGGCAAGGTCTACGAGAGCGACCGCGTGGCCGGGATGCCGGTTACCTACACGCTCACCGTGACCAACACCGGTCACGAGCCGGGCGCCAACGTCGTGCTCAGCGACACACTGCCCGCCGGCCTGACCTACGGCGGCAGCGATGGCGCGCTAACCGGCGGCGACGTCATCTGGAATTTTGCCAGCATCGCTTCCTACGGCGGCACAGCCAGCGGCTGGTTCAGCGCTACGCTGCCCTGCACCACGGGCAGCGTCACCAACGACGACTACCGCGTCGTGAGTAGCGACGAGGGTGTGGAGAGCGACCCCGGCCCGGCGATCACTCTCGACGTGGTGGCCCCCAACCTGGCGGCGGCCTTCGACTATACCCCCGACCCGGCCTACATCTTGGATCACAGCACCGTCGTCTTCACCGACACCTCTACCACCGGCGGGCCGGCCATCGTGGCCTGGGAGTGGAACTTTGGCGACGGCAGCGCGCATGCCTCCACGCAAAACGCCAGCCACGAGTACACTACCGTCGGTACCTACACGGTGGGGCTGGTGGTGACCGACACCTGCGGCTACAGCGACGACGAGGTCAAGACGAACATCGTCGTGGTCAGCCGGAGCTGCACCCCGCTGACCAGCGTCACCTTCGCCTACGCGCCGCTGCAGCCGGTCATCCTCTCGCCGGCCGTCTTCACCGCCACCTACGGCCCCTTCGACGCTACCACACCCATCACCTATGCCTGGGACTTCGGCGACGGCGTGACGACCACGGTCGCCACGGCCTCGGTGCAGCACACCTACACCGTCAGCGGG
>JAUWHU010000009.1 GCA_030605705.1 Thermoflexia bacterium
CATCCGCCAGATGGTGTTGGATGCGGGGCTGGCGGCGCGTGAGTTGGGTTGGCGGCCGCAAGTCTCGCTGGCAGATGGCCTGCAATGCACGCTGCAAGCATTCGCGCAGCACGCGGAAAATCCTCCCCGTGACCATTCCCATGAATAAGCCATGCCAGCGAGAGTAAAACCTTGAAATCCCAATCCACCAAATTCCACAAACACTTCTGGGTCATTGAGACGCTGCTGCTGGGCGCTGGCGCACCGTTTTTGCTGTTCCCCACCGTGCGCCCCACTGTGACGGTGGGAGTCTTGGCGCTGTTCGCGCTCTGGTGGCTGGCGCGGTGGGGACTGGAGCGACGCCCCTTGCCGCCGACGCCGTTCAACGGCGCGCTGCTGTTGTGGGGCAGCGCCGTGGCGGTGGGCATCGCCGTCACGGCCGTTCCCGCGCTCACCCTCCCCAAAGCGACGGGGTTGATTCTGGGATTGGCAACCTGGCGGTACCTGGCCCTGACGCTTCACAACCGGCGTGACGTGCGGTGGGGACTGGCCTGGTTGATCCTGGTGGGGCTAAGCATCGCCGGCGTGGGGCTGTTGAGCGTCCACTGGAGCGTCAAGATACCGTTTATGCAAGCATGGATCGCGCGGTTGCCTCAACAAATGCTCGCTTTACCGGAGGGGCCGGAGGCCGGTGTGAGCGCCAATCAACTGGGCGGCGTGGTGGCTTTCTACCTGCCGCTGGCGCTGGCGGTGGCGCTGGGGAAATTACAGGCCATCCCTCACGCGAAAAATCGGAGGCAGGGCTGGGGTACCGTCGGGCTTCTGGCGGGCGCGTTGCTCGGCCTGGCGCTGACGGCAGGTCTGCTCGTGCTCACGCAATCGCGCAGCGCGTGGATTGGCGGGGCGGTGGGCATCCTGACACTGCTGGCGCTGTGGGTCGGCACTGCGAAGCGAAACTGGCCTCGCCGCGTGGCAGGAGCAGCGCTGGTGGTGGTGTTGGTCCTCGGGGGCGTGGTCTACGCCAGGACGGGACCGGCGCAGATCGTGGCCCTCTGGGAAAGGCCCGGCGGCATTGAGACAGACGTGGTGGGAACGGTGACGCTCTCCGGGCGGGTGGAGATCTGGAGCCGCGCCCTGTACGCTATCCAGGACTTCCCTTTCACGGGCTGTGGCCTGGGGACATTCCGTGAGGTCGTATGGATCTTGTACCCTCTCTTTACCATTTCACCGGGGCACGATATCGCCCACGCGCACAATATGTTTCTCCAGGTAGCGGTGGATACCGGCCTACCGGGACTGATCGCCTATCTGGCGTTGCTGGGAAGCGCGGCGGCGGTCGGTTGGCGGGTGGCGCGGCGTGACGTATCCTTGCGGCCCCTGGCGCTGGGGTTGCTGGCCGGACTGGCGGCACTGCACGTCTACGGCTTGACCGACGCGCTGGCGCCGGGTTCCAAGCCGGCGGTGATCCTCTGGCTGGCGTTAGGACTGCTCACCGGTATGGCGGCGGTGGGCGACGACAGGAAACAGCAAGCGGAGGATTTCCCCCCAACTCATTCTGTGGTATGATAAAGTTTGCGGGCGCAATTATCTTGCATGTACACACGCAATCATCCGCAATAGCAAAAGGAGACGCCGGATGGAAGATGACCTGACCATGGACATCGATCTGCGAGCTTACTGGGTAATTATCAGGCGCTGGCTATGGCTGATCGTCCTGGCGAGCCTGCTGGCAGGTGTGACAGCGTACTCCGTGAGCCGCTGGCTGGTGGAACCGGTGTACAGTGCCGCGGTCCGGCTGGTGATCCAGCCGAGCAGCTCGCTTTCCGGGGCCAACTACTCGGACATTATGGCCGGGCAACGAGCGGCATTGACCTACGCGGAAATGCTCAAGGAACTCCCCTTGCAGGAGTCCGCCCTGCTGCAACTGGGGTATACCGAAGCCCAGGTCGCGGCGTTTGCGGAAGTGGGATTCCCCTATGGACTGACCGTGCAGCCGATGCGAGACACCCAGGTCATCGAGATCGGAGTGGAAAGCACCGACCCGCAGCTGGCCGCTGATTTCGCAAACACGCTGGCACAGGTTTTCATCGCACAAAACCAGGAACGGCAGGCAGCGCGCTATCGAGACACACAGGAGCGGCTCCAGGAGCAGGTACAGAGCATTGAGGAGGACATTGGGCGGGTCAAGGCACAGCTCGCCTCTACGACAGACACTCAGGAACGCGCGCGGCTTGAGACGCAGATCACCCAGCTGCAGGATTCACTGGCCCGCCTCTCCAGCGCTTACCAGAGCATCCAGTTAGCGGAGTTGCAGGCGGTGGATTTGATCAGTGTGATCGGGCCGGCGCGGGTGCCACAGGGTCCCGTGCGTCCCCGCAAGGCCATGAACGCGCTGCTGGCCGCTGTAGTAGGCGCGATGGTGGCGGTGGGCGGCGTCTTCCTGCGGGAGTACTTAGATACCACCGTGAAAACCGCGGAAGAGGCCGAATCCCTGGCCCAGGCCCCCGTTTTGGGTAAGCTCTGGGATGAGCCGGCATTGGCTGGAGCAGATGGCACAGGGGAACGGATGGTCGTGCTCACGCGACCCCTTTCCATCACGGCTGAAGCTTACCGGCTTTTGAGGGCCAATCTGCAATTCGCCGCCGTGGATCATCCCCTGAAGGCCTTGTTGATCACCAGCCCTTCCCCGCAGGATGGTAAGTCCACGGTCGCCTTGAACCTGGGGCTGGCCCTGGGGGCGACAGGCAAGCAGGTCATCCTGGTAGATGCGGATATGCGCCGACCACAGCTGTGCCATTACGCCGGCGTGGAGCGCGAACCGGGCCTGAGCGAGGCGTTGGTGGATCGCAGCACGGATTGGCGAGATTACCTGAAACCCGTGGAGGGCATGGAGAACGTGATGATTTTGCCGCCTGGTAAAATTCCTCCTAATCCGACTGAACTGTTGGGATCGCGGCGCATGGCGGAACTGTTGGAGAATCTCCGGCAGATCGAGAATGTCGTGGTGGTGATTGACTCCCCGCCGGTTTTGGCCGCAGCCGATGCGGTCATTTTAGCCTCTCAGGTGGATGGGGTGTTGCCGGTCCTGCGAGTGGGCTATACCGACCGGCGGGTAGCTGCGCAGAGCATCGAGCAGTTACGACGGAGTGGTGCGCGGCTTATAGGAACCGTGTTGAGCAGAGTGCCGACAGACGGCAAGAGCGGATCTTACTATTATTACTATTCCGATGAAGAAAAAGAGACTCGCAAATCGCTCTGGCCTTGGCGCAAGAAGCAAGAGCGGAAGCATCGGGTAAAGAGCGCGAAGTCACAAGTCACAGGTGACTAAGCGAGCAATCTCCAGAGCACCTGGAGGGTATCATCTCAGTAATCCGGGGCGTCTCGAGCCGGTCTTTCTCTTTTCTGCCGCGAATTTTACGAATTAACACGAAAAAGAGAGGAAAATTAGTGAAATTGTGCGCAGTGTGGGCAGGCATTGCCCACCAATTCGTGGCTGATTTTTGCTGCGTCCCATGATTTGCCCCCACTTTTTGAGAAGATACCCTGGAGGCCAAACTACAAATGATTGACTGGCGGGGCGTATTCGCAAACACTCTCTGGATCGTCGGGCTGGCGGTGCTCCTGGCCGCCTGGAGTCTGGGTTATTACGAAGGGCAACGATCTCAGCGCCCGGTCCGCCGAGTGTTAGCACAGCGAGGCTACGCGCTGACCTTGACGAGCGGCTGGGTGCTTTTCTGCGCCGGGATGGTGGCGACAGAATCCCGCCTTTGGGCACGGGTGCTCTGGGGAGGACTGAGCATTGCTTTGCTCGTGGAGCGCGTGCTCGAATGGCGCTCCGCCCCCGCCGGCGATTGATGACACATATCCCCCCCCGGCCAAAGACCATGGATGAATCTCCGTATCTGAACCTCTGGTGGAACGGCAAGATTGACCTTCCCCACGACAAGCTTATCGCTTGGGCACAGACACAGCGCTTGTTGCCACTCATCGGATGGCGGGCGAAGCAGCGCGGGTGGGCACTACCCACGCCATTGCAGGACGCGGTGCGCCTGGCGCGATATCAAGCGTCAGCCCGGCAGCTGCTGGCGGAGCGGCAGCTCCACGAGCTGGCAGAAATTGCGCGCCTCCAACAGCTTCCCGTAGTCATCGTCAAGGGCCAGGTCGTGGCGGAAGTTTACCCCTCCGCCACGTTGCGTATCTACAATGACCTCGACCTCCTCGTGCCCCCCTCGACAGTGCCCGCACTGACGCAAGCCCTCCGGCGACACGGCTACACTGCGCCCCTCACCGGAGGCCGGGCCTTTCATCTGCCGCCATTCAATCCCCCTGGAGCGGGTCTGTGTTTAGAGGTGCATACCGCCATGAAAAAAGGCGGCACAGGGGATGCTTTCACCTTCGCACAGTGGGCGGATGGCCTGCGTCCCTGGGCATCCTTTCCCGGCCTTCTCGTCCCCGATCCTGTCGGACATTGGCTGTACCTGGTCTCCCACGCGATAGAACATCACGAATGCGAGATGGGGCTGCTGCCGCTGGCCGACCTGAAATTCTGGACGGACATCTGGACGGTTCAGGAGTGGGAATCGCTGGCGACCCTGGCAAAAGCGGGAGGATGGGAGCGACTGGTAGGCCTGGCCCTGGCCCTGGTGACCTGGTTCTGGCAAGCTCCCAGGCCCCCGGAGATAGCATCCCGTTTTCCTGAACCGCCCGAGGATATCTTGAGGTGGGCGCAAGCGGTGACGTCCGGCGAAGTGGAAACGGAGTCTCGCTTGCCGAACCTCTGGCGTGATCTCCCGGAGCGCAGCGTGCGAGGCTGGTCGGCCTACGCACAGCTGGTGCTCCTGGGCGATCCCGTCACCCGGCGGAACCTTCCCTGGCACAAGCGGCTGCTCTACCATCTGCGACGCCCCGCGTATCTGGTTCGTAATCACGGTCCTGCGCTCTGGCAACTCCTCCGAGGGCAGCGAAAAAGTCGTGAGACCTGGGCGGCACAGCGAAAGCTGGCATCCTGGCTGCGCTCCTCGGAATGAACGGCGCACGTGGGGAACCACAGAGGGTTCCCCCTACATCTCGCTTTCTCGTGTGCCAACTTTCAACTCGTAACTTTCAACCTGTAACTTTTACCCTGCACAGATGAAACCAACGCGTGTCTTGAAAATTGATCCCCAACACATCGCCACCGTCTTGATCCACGAGGCGGCTGACGTGCTGCGTGCCGGTGGATTGGTGGCCTTCCCCACAGAAACGGTGTACGGTCTGGGCGCCAATGCGTTAGATGCCCAGGCTGTGCGGGGGATCTTTGCCGCGAAGGAACGACCGGGATACGACCCTCTCATTGTACACCTTGCCGGGGCGGAGAGCCTTGCCGAGGTCGCCTGCCGGGTGCCTCCCGTGGCGCTCATGTTGGCAGAGCGCTTCTGGCCCGGCCCGCTCACCCTGGTACTCCCGCGCGGGCCGCGAATCCCGCCGGAGGTGACGGCGGGGGGCGAGACGGTGGCAGTGCGCGTTCCCGCGCATCCTGTGGCGCAGGCTTTGATCCGCGCGGCGGGCGTGCCGGTAGCGGCGCCCAGCGCCAACCGTTTTGGGCGACTCAGCCCTACCCGCGCCGAGGACGTACTTGCCGACCTGGACGGTCGCATTGACCTGCTCCTGGATGGCGGCCCGACGCCGGTAGGTGTGGAATCCACGGTACTCTCTCTCGTGACGCCCCGGCCCACCATCTTGCGTCCCGGCGGCGTGAGCCGTGAGTCACTGGAGTTACTCCTGGGACGGGTAGAGGTGCTGGCTCAACCGGTTCGCCCGCAGGAAGTCGCCCCTTCGCCGGGGACACTTTCTCAGCATTATGCGCCACGGGCGAAGCTGATTTTGTACGAGGGACCACGAGACGCGCTGTTGGCAGCGCTGCGGAAAGAGGCTCTGCGTTTGCACGGAGCCGGCGCCCGCGTGGGATTATTCTTAGCTTCGGAGGACCTGCCTTTTTTCGAAGGCCTGCCGCTCATCATGCGGGCTGCAGGGCCGGCACGCGACTTAGAAACGGTGGCCCGGCAACTATTCACGACCCTGCGCGCCCTGGATGAGGCCGGCGTGGAAGTCATCCTCGCGCGCGATTTCGGTGCAGCGGGGTTGGGGCTTGCCGTACGCGACCGCCTCACCCGCGCGGCCGGAGGCAAAGTGGTGCGCGTCACGTAACAAGCGAGCCGGTG
>JAUWHU010000006.1 GCA_030605705.1 Thermoflexia bacterium
GGCCCTTGGGGCGGGCTTGCCGTCCGGCCCGGCGGGTTTCCTCCGGTGTGACGCCGACGCTCACCACCGCGTCAGTTTCGTTTAGCGTGACCCAGTGTCCTGCGTAGGGGCTGTAGTCCGTCATATACGCTCCTTAAAACGTATCTTTTCAAAAAGTGGGGGCGAGTAGCTGTGGCCGGTCTCCCGACCGAGCCACAGACGGGCACGGTCCGGAGACCGGCCCGAGCTACCCCGAATTATTGAGAAGATACCTTAAAACAGTGGTGCGACGTACCCGCAGGCACGCCGCACGGTCAACCGGAGAATTATGTCAGGGCAAACGTTTTTATCCAGACCTCCGAGGTTTAGGTCGCGTATTGGTTTTGAAAACGTGTCTCGTACCGCCAGAGAACCTTCGGAAAGGCACTGTTTTGTAAACCTCGGAGGTCTACCAGTTACGCCCGGGTGATATAATCTCCACTGCGCGTGTCCACGCGGATTACATCTCCGATTTTGACAAAGAGCGGTACCTGAACCTGGAGGCCGGTCTCGCAAGTGACGGTTTTGTTCACGCCCGTTGCGGTATCCCCGGCGACGGCCAGCTCTGCATCCGTGATCTCCAACTCCATGATAGTGGGAAGTTCAACGTCGAGAGCCTCAGTCCCCAACAGGACAATGGTCAGTTCCATTCCTTCTTTGAGATAACCGGCCTTTTCCTCTATCATCTGCGTGCTGAGGCTGAGCTGGTCATAGGTTTCGGTGTCCATGAAATAGAAGAATTCACTATCGTTGTAAAGATACTGCATCCCACGGCGCTCGACGTCGGCCTCTTCGAAGCGTTCGCCGGAGAGGAAGTTGCGCGGAATAATTGAGCCGCTGCGTAGATCGCGGATCTTGGTGCGGATAATGGCGTTGCCCCGGCCGGGCTTGTAGTGTTGGTATTCTATGACCTGGTATAGTTTTCCATCTAAGATGAAGGTGGTTCCCTTGCGAAGTTCGTTAGCGTTGAGCATACTCTTTCTCCTTAATTGTGCGGTGTTCCAATGATAACGACTTGTATTATACTTTTTCGGGAAGGGGCGTCAAGATTTGCCGAAGTGTGCTTGTGAGCCGTGGCTCGCTCACTCTGGGAGAGCTATAGATGCCGCCAGCGCGAGCTGTCCCAGGTGATAGGTGACTCGAATCAGAACGTGGAGCGTGTCTGAAGGCGCGACGATTCGTCGCCAGGCCAACATGGCGTCGGAGGCGCAGAAGAGGCAGGCTCCTGTGATGACACAGCCTTGTCGCAGAGCCGTCCACTCCGGGCGGAAGATGGTGCTCCAGGCCGAGAAGAGCATCAGGCTGAGTACCAGGTCGTAGAGCAGCAGAGGAATAAGCGATTTGGAGAAATGTGAGGATTGGCGCTTGAAATTGTAGAGATACAGGCTGTCAAGGCCGGCGATGGGAAGCAACAGCAGCGGCGCGGGCCACGGCGGAAGGGTCGGATTCAGCCCGCCGATGTAGCAGAGGTGGGCCAGGAAGAAGGCCGCTCCGCCCATCATGAAGTAGCGGCTATCGGAAAACATCAAGAGGACATCGCCGATCAGCGAGAGGGCGAGACCCGGCAGGAAGAAGCGCGCCTGCCACGCATCGTGGGGACCGAGAGTGAACAGCCAGGCGGCGACTAAGATAGCGGCCTGCGTCGCCGGCTTGAGCGCGAAGTCCCAGCGCCGCTTGTGCCGGGCGACGACGAGCCAATCGCTCACGGCGAGGAGCAGCGCGATGCCTAAAGCTGGGTATCCGTTCATAGAGGATCTCCTGTGGGGCGATGGTGGGATAGCACTGTATCTACGCCTGGGAACGTGGTTTGCAGGAGCGTCTGGGCGTGGGAGCAATTGAGCGTGCAATTTAAGGGGCGGAGCAACCCGCTTTCCCGGCTGCGTGCTGCGATGATAGGCGTGGGATCAAGGCCGTGAAAACGTGCCAACCGCACGCCGAACTCGTAGCGGGAGAGTGTTTGCGCTCCGGCGATGTGCAGGATGCCGGTCACGCTCAGCGCGGCCAGTTTGACGATGGCGGCGGCTAAGGTCTCCACCCAGATCGGGCAGCGCAGCTCGTCAGTGAAGAGCCGGAGCGGATCGCCGTTTCTCAGACTCGTGATGATCCAGCGCGTTTGCCGGTCTATGTGGGGCCGCCAGCCGTAGATGAGGGAGGTGCGCACAATGAGCGACTCCGGCCCCGCTGCGGCGACTTCCGCTTCTGCCTGGGCTTTGCTGCGCCCGTAGTCGGTGAGGGGGTGGGGCGGGTCACTCTCGACGTAGTGGCCTTTCTCGCCGTCGAAGACCACATCGGTGGAGAGGTGGAGCAGGCGCGCGCCGCAGCGCGCGGCGGCCTGGGCGATGTGCCGGGTGCCACGGACATTCACGCCCTCGAAATCGGCGTCAGGGCCGGGATGGACGGCTGCCGTGTGTACGATCACTCGCGGGCGGACGGCTTCCACCAGAGCCGTGACTGCAGCGGCATCTCTCAAATCCAGTCGCTGCCAGCGCACGTTCGCCGCTGTGCAGGGCCGGGTGAAGTAGGTCGCGTGAATCTGCCAGTAGGCGCGGGCCAGACGCGCGATCCAGTCGCCTAAATAACCGCTCCCGCCGGTGATTAACATGTTCGGTTTGGACATGGAGGCTCCTTGACAGAGAGATAGAGAGTGAGCGCCGCTTGTTCAGTATACCACACCTGATTTGATGCAGAAGTGAGATTGCACCCTTTCTCCATTTATAGTATAATTGTTGTTGGGCGGCGGAAGAACAGCGTAGCCCCATTGACCACATGCGATATTCCGTGTACAATTACTTCATAACAAAAGTCAGGCGTCATTCGACGTAAAGCGAAAATATCAATGGGGAAATGGACAGTTCAAGATCGTAATGGCAATGCCATCTACTGCACAGAAGAACGCTGGCAACATATCTTGGAATCACGACCTGAGCTAGAACCACTCCTCAATAGATTTCTCGAAACAGTACGCACAGGGCGGCGCAAGCAAGACCCACTAATTCCTAACGAGTATCGGTATTACAAACGCTTCGATGAATTGTTGCCGGAAAACAACCACTTAGTTGTCATCGTAATCTTCAAAACACAGCTTGATGAACACAGCGAGTATGTCCCCAACAATTTCGTGGTGACCGGGTGGGCCAAGTATATTCGGCCAAAAAGGTGAGTCAATGGATAAAACCAAATTTCACGAGACAAAGACGACCGCGAGTGATGGTACACCAGTGCGTTTCGTCTACGACCAGGAAGCTGATATTCTGGAAATCTTCTTTGGGGAGAACGAATCTGCTACAGGTGTCGAGCTAACCGATTACATCATTTTACGTCTCAATAAGCAAACACGCCGTGCTGTTAGTTTAATGTTACTTCACTTTTCCATTCTAACAGAACGCACTGGGTATGGGCCACGTAGCTATCCTTTGAGCAAGTTAGATGAAGTATCAGAAGATTTGAGAGAGTTAGTCCTTCACTTGGTAACTTCAATGCCTGTCAGCCAGTTCGTGAAGCTATCACATTTTCAGGCATCACCGATGGAGCAGATCCCCTTTACCTACGTGGAATCACAGCCAGCGATGGCTATGATTTGATACTTCATCGCTAAAGTCGTGGGGTGCCGCCCACCGGTGAGTTGCACCTGACCGCGCTACGCGCGTGCAAATCGGCGGCCAAACCCGCATTGTGGTTAGCTTTCTAGCGACGGCACTCGTGCGGCAGGTGAGCGCGGACGTTAGTTTATGCTGTGAGTCAGCTGTTCGTTCAAAGCTAGGCCGTGGCCGGTCTCAGCGTAGTTTTCTCAGAACGAGCGACCGTGCCCCCCAGGCAAGATACGTATCTTGATTTCGAGTTAAGAAAGGAGTAGCCTGATGACCCGTAATAAATCGTTCCTCTTGTTTGTGTTAGTGTTTCTGATGGCGGCTTTCCCGCTATCGGCCTGTAATCGTTCCTCGGCAGCTGAGGTGGAGGACTTGGATGCGTTGATGAGTGAGGCCGCGGCCAGTACTGCCGAAACTGTCGCCCCTACGGAGGAGACGGTAGAGCCTACCGAGGCGGTGACGGAAGCTCCCACCGAGGAGCCAACGATAGCCCCCACCGAGGAGCCAACGATAGCTCCCACTGAAGAGCCAACCACAGAACCTACTCTGGCTCCCACCGAGGAACCGACGGCGCAGCCGGAGGTCATTGCCGGCCCACAGCAGCACGTCGTCCAGCCTGGCGAGAACCTCTTTCGCATTGCCTTGAATCACGGCGTGACCGTCGAGGCACTGGCGCAAGCCAACGGCATCACCAATCCGGCGTTTATCTACGTGGGACAGGTGTTGATCATCCCTGGGGGCGGGACTCCGGTGACGCCGCCTCAGCCACAGCCGGGGCATGGCGAGACCGTCCACGTGGTTCAGCCGGGGGAGAATCTTTTCCGTATCGCGCTGAAGTATAACCTTGACTACTTCTATCTGGCGCAGTACAACAACATCGCTAATCCTGCAGCTATTTACGCGGGCCAGCAGATCAGAATCCCTTTGCAGTGATCGTGACCGGATTTTCGACCTGTGCAGTTAGCAGAGTAGGACACGGATCATACGGATTGATAAAAAACTGTTAAAATCCGTGTTTATCCATGAGAATCCGTGTCCCAACCCCAAACGCTCATCTCCGAGGGTTAATTGCACGGGTTGGGATTTTTCAAGTCTGGCCTGGATAAGATGCCAGTAGGACATATCACCAGTTTGCATAACGAGCATGTGCGGCGGGTGCAGGCGCTCTTGCGCAGTGCCCGCCGCCGCGCGCGGGAAGGGTTGCTGTTGGCGGAGGGGTTGCGCCTGGTCCGCGAAGCCGTGCTGGCCGAATGTGCCATCACCTGGGCCTTCTACACGGCGGACTTCGCAACAGACCCGAGGGGGGCAGACCTGCTCCGCGAGCTGCGGCAGCGCCGAATTCCTCTCTGGGAAGCGACTTCCTCCGTCATGGCGGAGCTCTCCGCGACGCAGACCCCACAGGGCATTGTTGCCGTCCTGCCAATTCCCCAGCTCCCGGAGAAGAAATCACCCGGCCTGACTTTGATCCTCGATCGGCTCCGCGATCCCGGCAACTTAGGCACGATTTTGCGTGCAGCCTGGGCGACAGACGCGCGTCGTGTCCTGTTGCCCCCCGGTACGGTGGATTTCACCGGCCCTAAAGTTGTGCGGGCCGGCATGGGAGCGCACTTTCACGTGCCGATCCGCCGGATGGAATGGGATGAGATACGCGCATCTGTGGCCGGGACGCCGGTCTGGCTGGCCGAGGTGGGCGCGGGCACACCCTACGACGCGGTAGATTGGTCGGGGGATGTGACGCTCATTGTGGGCGGCGAGGCCGAGGGTGCCGGGCCGGAGGCTCGCGCTCTGGCCGGAGAGCAGCACGTCACCATTCCCATGGCGGCGGGCGTGGAATCCCTCAACGCAGCAGTCGCGACGGCGGTGTTGCTTTTCGAGGCGGCGCGGCAACGCAGAACGGGATGAGCCAGAGTAAGCGCTTTTCTCCAGACCTCCGAGGTTTCCGAAACCTCGGAGGTCTACTTTCCAACGGTGATCTCTCCGACGAGGATGGTCTGAC
>JAUWHU010000513.1 GCA_030605705.1 Thermoflexia bacterium
CCCAGCACCGGCAGATGCTGCACGGTGATCGGAGCACCATAGCCGTGAGAACGCGTGATCTCGCGGCCACAGCTGCGACACTGCGTATGCTTCACTACACTGCGCACGGTGATATGATACCCGTCGGCAGCCATTTTCACACTAACGATTTCAACCCCGGGTAGTTCCAGGGGAATGTACAATGTGGGCTCGGCACTATTTTCAAAACATAGCGCAGTTGACATAGGAATGACCGCCTTTATGTGTGAGATAAGCCAATTGTACCATTTTGGTTGCAAAAAGCCACCACTAGATGTAGGGGATACCATGCCAATTCCCAAAGAGCCAACATTTTTAGCCATAATCAACAACAAATCTTCTAATGCTTCTGGCTCTGTTGAACCAACAAAGCGTATAAGATGCATTTCGTCATGTTCTTTAAGGAATTGCTTTCTTTCTTCTGAAGTCATACCATCTAATATTGACATAGTTTACCTCTTATTCAAAATGGGTGTTGGAGGAAATTCGGCGTGGTTTTTCATATTGTCGTTGCGCGACCATTCAAAAAGTTCACGCTGCAAGAAAGCATAGAGAGCATCATAGGTTTTTTCTTTCCCCAAGCGCGATGAGTAAAATACCTCTATGGTTTGGGAAAAACCATCATAGTATCCGCGCCTATATTCCCTTTCTTCATGGGGGATTTTATCGAGTTCTTGTGATAGCTCCTCAAGTGATATTGCCATTTGTTAGTCCTTTCTGTTGTATTGCCGCCCAACTATGTAACTGGAGTCTGGCGAAAATGGTTTTAGGGCAACTTTGCATTGTTTTTGCCTCACCAATACCGTTTTTATGGGATGTTATCCCCACTAGGATACAATTAGTTATCGCTTTTTGGGTATCTTCCCCCACTTTTTGAAATTCGCCAGAGTCCAGGATGTTACTAAAGGCGGAACCCTTGACAACCTCTAAAATTTCATTATAATAGTTATGCAGACGTGTGCATTCCTCGAAATAGCCACTTTTAGCCAACAGCGGAGGGCGATTTTTTGGGTAGGTCTTGTATTTCCATCAAGGACATCGCGAAAAACGCGGGCGTCTCCCATTCCACCGTCTCCCGTGCTCTGCGCGATAGTCCGCTGATCTCTCTCGAAACCAGGCAGCGTATTCAGCGCATCGCCCGCGAGATGGACTATACACCCAGTGCGATCGCGCGCAGTCTGGTGACCAGGCGTACGAATACTATTGGCCTGGTCGTTACCACCATCTCGGACCCCTTCATTGCCGAGGTCGTGCGCGGCGTCGAGGAGACGGCCCTCAATAACGATTACAGCATCATCCTCTGTAATTGCAATGCTGAGCCGGAGCGTGAGCTGGCCAGCGTGCGCACCCTTCAGGAAAAACGGGTGGACGCTATCATCGTCACCGCCTCGCGGGTGGGAAGCCTCTACGTGCCACGCTTAGAGGAATTGAATATCCCCATTGTCCTGATCAATAATCAGCAAGCTGGACATTACCTGCATTCTGTCAGCACCGACAACTTCGCGGGAGGGCGGTTAGCCGGTGAGCACCTTCTATCTTTAGGTCATCGCCGGATCGCTTACTTAGGTGTCGCTCCTGATGCACATGCCAGCATCGAGCGCTTGGAGGGCTGCCGTGCCGTGCTGCAAGAACACGGTTTGGATATCCATGACGATTGGCTACTTCCCGCCAACGGTCGCGCCGACGGCGGGAAGGCCGGCGTGGCGCGCTTGCTTCAATGTGCCATTCGCCCGACGGCAATCTTTTGCTACAACGACATGACCGCCATCGGCGCGTTACAGGCTCTCAAGGCGGCTGGTCTGCGCGTGCCCGGTGACATATCGCTCATCGGCTACGATGACATCGCTTTCACAGTTTTTGTAGACCCGCCGTTGACCACCATCGCCCAACCCAAATACACGCTGGGCCGGCGGGCCATGGAATTGACGTTGGCCCGGCTGAACGGACAAGAGAACATAGGCGATATCGTACTCACTTCTCACCTGGTAGAACGTGCTTCATGTGCCCCTGCGCCCCCGGACGTGTCACAGAGTTGAGAGGGGGTACAGCGAACGTAGAAAGGAGGTGATGACAGGAGACAATCACACGGGATACATTCACCCTGGCCTCGGAATCAACCGAGGTGCCGCGAGTTCGAACAACCACTTTGAAAACATAATCTAGTTAAGGAGGAAGAAAGATGAAAAAGCATACACTTTGGACCATTGTGACAGCCCTGATCGTGGCGAGCGTTCTACTGGCCAGTTGCGGGCCTGCCCCCACTGAAGAGGCAGTCGGCGGCGAACTGATCACCCTCGTGGCCCGCTGCCGCGCCAAGCCGCCCACCGAGGACTGGCGCTGTAACAACCTGCTCTTCGCCGTGGCCGACGTCAACGCCGACCTGGAAGCGGCCGGTGACAGCCGCCGCGTAGTACTCCAGACCATCCAGGACAACACTGACTTTGGCGACATCATGCAAGAGTTTGCGCTCTCCTACGAGGATGGCAAGGCCGCGGACATCGTGACGACCGGCCACGAGTCCATCGGTACCGAGGCCGAAGCTGGCCGCATCATTTCTCTGGAGGACATGCTGGGAGACTATCCCGAGTTCGCCAACGTGATTGACGCGCTGTGGAACTCGGTCATGTACAAGGGCCAGCGCTGGGGTGTCCCCCAGGACACCGAGGCGCGACCGGTTTACTGGGACAAGACTCTGCTGGCTCAGGTACCTGGCTGGGACGAGGCCCGCATCGCGGGGCTGGCCGACGAGATCAAGGCCGGTAACTTCACCCTGGACGACATGCTGGAGACGGCCGAAGCGGCCGTGGCAGCTGGTGTCGTGGAACCGGGCATGGGCTTTTGGATGCGACCCAAGAACGGGCCGGACTTTACCGCCCTCTACTACGCTTTCGGTGGCGAGACGATTGACGCCGATACTGGCAAGCTGGTCTTTGACAAAGAAGCCGGCCTGAAATACTATCAGTTCTTCGAACGTGGGTTGACCGGCGACGGTGCTCACAGCTTCCTGACCGCGGACTGGGGCGGCAGTTACCACCCCAGCGTCTCAATGAGCAAGGTGCTGTTCTGGGGCGGCGGCGCCTGGCAGTGGGCCGAGTGGGCCTCCCAGTGGACCGCGGACAAGGGCGGCCAGGACTACCAGTTCGACAACTGGGGCTACGGCCTCTACCCTGCCGCACCCGGTGGTGATCCGGTCACGCTGTCGCACCCGGTGGTTTACCTGATCAGTGCCCAGAGCGAGCATCCCGATCTGGCCCTGGCCCTGATCGCCAAGGCGACCACCGACGAGGCCAACACGCGGCACGCCATCAACAGCACTCACCTGGGTATCCTCAAGTCGCAGGGTGGCTACGAAGCGTACAAGGCGGATCGCTTCCTGTCCGACGTGCTCTACATGCTGGACTACACCACCTTCTTGCCTAACAGCCCTAACTGGGGACCGTACTCGACGATCACCTACGAAGCTCTGGCAGCGGTGCAAGTCGGCGACCTGACTGCCCAGGAGGCCGTTGACCTGGTCGTGGAGGGGCTCCAGAACGAGCTAGGCGACGAGATCATCATCCGATGAATCGCACCAGCAGGCTGGAGAGGGGGGGGACGCCCCCCCTCTCCCATGCCCCCTCCGGGGAGGAGACGTCCTCCATCGGTGCTCGGATGCGCTCGAGACTGGAAGCCTATGGCTTCTTGTCTCCAGCCGTCTTGTTGGTTACCCTCTTCTTTTTCATCCCGGTAATCATCATCTTTATTCTCATCCTTTCCGACCTGAAATCGGCTAATTTTGGCACGCTGCAATGGTGGCTGCCGGTCAACTGGAGCCTGGAGAACTACGCCAAGATCTTTGGCAACAAATTCTTCCCCAAAATTTTGGGCAACACCTTCTTTTACGTGGCGGTGACGTTGACCCTTTTCATTTTCAGCAGCGCGCTGCTGATCGCCGTGCTCACCACCCACATCAACCGCCGCGCGGGCTTTTTCTTCCGCGTCCTGTGGCTCTTGCCCCGCCTCACCCCTTCGGTCATCTACATTATGATGTGGCAGCGCATGGCCTCGCGCGCCCCTCACGGTATCCTCAACCAGTTGCTCGTTCCCCTGGGAATAAGCACAGGGGGTGACTTGATCCAGGCCGCGCCCTGGCTCTTTGTCATCATTGCTAATGGGATGATCGGCGCTTCATTTGGCATGGTGATCTTTACCTCGGCCATCGAGGCCATCCCCAAAGATTTTATGATGGCATCCAAGGTAGACGGCGCCTCGACCTGGCAGACCATCCGCCACGTCATCCTGCCCTCCATCAAGTGGCCGATCTTGTTCGTGATCACTTATCAGACGCTCTCGCTGCTCACCTCCTTCGAGCAGATCATGCTGCTCACCGACGGCGGGCCGGGCCTGTACAAGACCGAGGTGTGGGCGCTGACAGCCTACCACCGGGCCTTATCCAACTACTTTGGCAACAACCAGTGGGGCTACGGTTCGGCCTGGGCGGTGATCCTGGTCATCATCGGCGTGGCCGCGGCCAGCATCTATATGCGCGTGTTCAAGTTCGATGAGCTGGTGCAAGAGCCCAAGATTGACCTGCTGTAACGCAAAAGGAGAAATACGATGACACTTAAGCAAAAAATCGGGGCAGCTATTCCCTATGTGATCCTGGTCATCACCGTTCTGCCCATCGTCGTGGGCTATTTCTGGCTGGTGCTCAGTTCCTTCTCGGTCAGTACGGAAGGACTGCGCTCAACTGGCTTTACCTTGAGCAACTGGAGTTTTTTACGAGAGCCGCCCTTTGGCCGGGGTTACCCCAGCATCTGGCGAGTGACCTTTAACACCTTTGTGGTTGCCATCTCGATGACCCTTACCGTGGTCATAGTCTCATCGCTGGCCGGCTATGCGCTGTCACGCCTGAACTTTCCAGGGCGCAAGTCGTTCCTCTCACTGACGCTGCTACTGCATGCCTTTCCCAGCGTGACTCTGCTCATCGGCATCTACTTCGTGCTGCGTGCCCTCGGACTGTACAACACGCTTCTGGGCGTCGGCATGGTGATGATCGGTTTCGAGTTGCCGTTCGGCATCTGGCTCATGAAGGGCTTTTTCGACAACGTCTCCTGGGACATGGAACGGGCCGCGCTGATTGACGGCGCTTCCCGCTTCCGCGTGTGGGGAGAGATCATCCTGCCCACCGTCAAGCCGGGCCTCGCGGCCTTGGCCATCTTTGCTTTCATCTCCGGCTGGAACGCCTGGCTGATACCCCGAACCTTCACCATCGGTGCCGGACAACAGGCAACCCTCTCTGTCTTTCTAAATAACTTTAGGAGTGACACGGTGGCTGTCCAGTGGGGGACGGTCACGGCGGTGGGGCTGTTCCAACTCGTCCCGGTGGCTATCTTTTTCATCTTTACCCAGGACCTGCTGTTGAGCATCTATGCTGGCGGAGCCAAGGGTGGTACGTAAAACGTGAAGCGTGAAACGTGAAACGCATATTTACGTATTACGTTTTGCGCATTACACAAGGAGAGAATCATGAAAGTAAAACTTGAAAACTTGAGCAAGCGTTGGGGCAAGGTCGTCGGCGCTGACTGCATCAACCTGGACATCGGCGACGGCGAGTTCGTGGCTTTCCTGGGACCCTCCGGCTGCGGGAAGACAACCACGCTGCTGATGGTGGCCGGCATCTACAAACCTACGGAGGGATACATCCGTTTCGACGACCGGGTCGTCAACTATTTAGCGCCCAAAGATCGCAACATCGGCATGGTCTTCCAGAGTTACGCCCTCTACCCCCACATGACCGCTTTCCAGAACATCAGCTACCCGCTCAAACTGCAGAAAACCCCCAAGGAAGAAATGAAAAAGCGGGCGCAGAAAGTGGCCGATATGATGGACATCGGTCACCTGATGGATCGCAAGCCAGCGCAACTCTCCGGCGGCCAGCAGCAGCGGGTCGCCCTGGGCCGGGCGCTGATCAAAGAGCCCCAGTTGTTGTTGTTCGACGAGCCGCTCTCCAACCTGGACGCCCGTCTGCGGCTGACCATGCGGGCCGAGATCAAACGGTTGCAGGTAGACCTGGGTGTCACCTCCGTCTATGTCACCCACGACCAGGTGGAGGCCATGACGATGGCCGACCGCGTCGCCGTGATGAAAGAGGGTAAACTCCAGGCCTACAGCCCGCCGGACGAGCTGTACGACCAGCCGCGCACCCTGTTCGTCGCCGGCTTCGTGGGCAGCCCGCCCATGAACTTTCTGGACGTGGAAGTTGTCCGCGAGAACGGCGATTACCACGCCCGCCGGAAAGGGTTCGACGCAGTAGTGCCCTCAGACCGGGGTGAGAAAGCAGCTGGCAAGGGTAACGTCATCCTGGGCATCCGCCCCGAGAACATAACCATCGCCAACGTGGGCGTCTCTGGTGAGATCTATGTCGTCGAGCCGCTGGGCCGCGATGACCTGATTACCGTGCACATCGGCGAGGCCAGTGTCCACGTGCTGTCTGACCCCACGCTGGGCTTGAGAATGGGCCAGACCGTGACGCTTGGTTTTAACACGCACAAAGTGCAGTTCTTCGATCCGCAGACGGAAAAGTCGCTGCTCTGGATGGACTGAAACGTGAAACGCAACCCAGATACCATGCCAATCCCTTGCGTTTCACGTTTTGCGTTTTTGGAGGCCAAAACAAAAATGCACACTGTTGACATCATGATGATCGGACACTTTTCTAAGGACCGGCTGGTGATTGATGAGCAGGTCGAGATCTGCTCCGGGGGCGCGATCTACTACGGCAGCATTCCGCTGTGTCACCAGGGGCTTAGCGTGGCCGTGGTCACCCGCATGGCCGCCGCCGACGTCCACTTTCTCGACGAGCTGCAGGAGGAGGGCGTCGAGGTCTTCGTCAGCGACGCGCCCGTCAGCTCCAGCATCGAAAACATCTATCACTCCGCCGATATGGAACGGCGCATCTGCAAGCTGCGGAGTTTCGCCGGGCCTTTTCAGAAGGAGGACATCCCCGACATGGCGGCGCGGGTGATCCTGGTCGTGCCCGTCATCGCGGGCGAAGTGGACCTCGCGTTGCTCCAATGGCTGGCGGAACGCGGGCCGGTGGGCTTAGATGTCCAGGGCTTCGTGCGCGTCCCGGAGGGCGGCGACCTCGTCTTCCACCAGTGGCCCGAGGTGGCCGAGGGGCTGGCTTGCGTGACCTACCTCAAGGTGGACCGCGCCGAAGCGGAACTGCTCACTGGCCAGACCGACTTGCGGGTCGCTGCCCGCCAACTGGCCGAGTATGGCCCCCGCGAAATCGTCGTCACCCAGTCGTCGGGCGTCACCGTCTACGCCGGCGGGCAATTCTACGAGGCTCCTTTCACACCCCGCTCGTTGGCCGGGCGCACCGGTCGCGGTGATACCTGCTTTGCCACCTACGTCGGCCAACGGTTGAATACGTCACCTGAAGAAGCCGCGCGCTTTGCTGCCGCCGTCACCACGCTGAAGCAGGAGCAACCCGGTCCCTGGCGTGGCACGATGGCCGATGTGGCGGTGGTGCTGGCGGGCAGGCGTCACGCATAGGGAAGGTGTGATGCCGAATGAAACCAACAATCGAGGCCACGACTTTTGGCTCAATCACCATTGGCGGTCGAAAGATCAGAAATGATGTCATCCTGAGACTGGACGGCTCGGTCAAGAAGCGCAGGAAGAAACTGTCCAAGAGAATCTACGGCACCTCTCACACCATTTCACTGGACGAAGCCAGGTACGTGTACGAAAAGGGTACGGAACTGCTCATCATTGGGACAGGACAGTATGACTTGATGCACCTTTCGGAAGAGGCCCAGGCATACTTGCAGAAGCATAACTGCCGGACGGAACTGGCAGCCACGCCCGATGCCATCCGCTTATGGAACGAGGCCCAGGGCAAGGTCATCGGACTGTTCCACGTGACCTGCTGATAGAGTGCGAGGCATCTTATGTCGTCACTCAGACATTTGATTGTCGTCACAACCTTGAGCCTGGTGGCGCTGGCGTTGAGCGGTTGCGTTTCCCCCACGCCGCCGCCTGTGGTGAGCCCCGTCGAACCAACAACGCTCCCCGCCCCGCCGCCTTCCTACGAAGAGTTGGCCCGCCACTACGCGCCGGTCATCCGACAGGGTGCAATCACCGACCAGGACTATATCACCGCCGTGGACTTTGACGGCGACTGGGTCGGCAACAACAACTGGGAGAGCCAGCCCACGGGTGACCTCTCGGCCTGCGTCTATTACTCGGTCATCGAGACGGAGACCCACTGGTTCCTCTTCTACTCCCTGTTCCATCCCCGGGATTACACCTACGAGGACTGTGCCACCAGCGGAGGCTGCCACGAGAACGATCTGGAGTCGATCCAACTGGTGGTGGAGAAAGACGGCACGCGCTTCGGCCGGCCGAGGGCGCTCGAAACGCTGGCCCACAACGCCATCTACCTGTACACCTTCGATGACACGGTGGACGGCAACTTTCTAGCGGTCACGGGAATGGCTGTGCTGGAGGGAGATCATCCCGTGGTCTACGTGGAGGCCCTGGGCCATGGTATCTATGGTCACGCGGGAACCGGTTCTCTCATCAATCCCTTCCTCTTTCGCGGGGGTGTGGTGATCTACCGGGTGGGAGAAAAAGCCGAGGTGCCGCAGAGCGTGGACGACGAGCAGGTCTCGTACAAACTGCTGCCCATCTATGCCACGCTGTGGCCGCGCAGAGATGACGTCGGCGACGGGAGGACATTCGATGGCCCGTTCACGTATCGGGGGCAGGAGTTGCCAAAGTCCATTGACGGGGACGATTTCGGCACGGACAAGGCCAACACGCCGTGGGGATACTACCAGACGACGGGAGAGGTGCTGTCGCGAGGCGATTGGTTTCTGGATCCGGCCAAAGCGTTGGCCTACCACGCCAGTTTCAGCGGCGATTTCTCCCTGGAGTACGTCTACAACCCCTATCTGACCGACCTGGGACTGATGAAGGAGTGATGAGGAGCCGTGAGAGAAAGTCCCCTGATCATCCTGTGGCTCGACAACCTGGGCGTTTTCTACCCACTCATCGGTGAGTTGGGGTTGACCAACATCGCCGCTGCCTTCGAGGGCGGCACTGCCGTCCGCCACCTGATCAGCGCTGTGCCCTCGGTCACCGAATCGGCCGAACTGGTGGTCAAGGCCGGCTGTGGCCTCAATATGCTGCCGGTGCTGGGCGAGGTGACGTTCGACCGGGCCACCCGGCGCTACTTCAACCTGAAACAGATGGATTTTGACAGGGAAACCGGGATGGTCACTCCGGTCGAGGGAGCACCCAAACTGGCGGATTTCGTGAGTCCGGCGCTGGCCGGGCGGCTCATCCCCAACCTGGGCTTCACCACCTGCCAGATCGGCTGGAAACTGGGGCAGGTCGGCGCCGGCCGGGTGATCTCGTTGGAGGACGACGAGGCAATACGCCTGGAGTGCACGGCCTCTTATGACATCATCCCCTTGAGAATCCAGGCCCTCTTGCAGGCTATGCAAGACTACGAGGCCGACCTGTACCTCCTGAACATCTCCGGCGACAGCATCGTGCACGACGAGGGGTTGGCCGGACAGGCGGCGTTTATGAGAAGGCTGGATGAAGAGTTCCCGGCTTTGATCGAGGGGCTCGCTGCGCAGGCGAAAGAGCCCACGCTCATCATGTTCTCCGACCACGGCCCCAGGCCCGTCCAGGGTCACTTCAAGCCCGAGAAGTTTCTTGCCGGCATCGGGGGACTAGTCTTTACTGGTGAGGACAGAAACGCAGCCGTCGTCTCCAATGGCCGGGGCTCGCTGTATCTGTACGTCAGACACCCCGACGACAAAACGGCCTGGCGCAGGACTACTTACCGGCAATTGAGGGACTACCAGGGGCAGGACATCCTGGCGGCCATCGCCGATCAACCAGAGACGGTCTTTGTAGTCTGCAATCGGGAGGAGGGTGGCATCGCCATCCTGTCCGCCGGGGGCGAGGCCACGCTCTCCGCAGCAGATGGGGGATTCCTGTACCGGCTGGCCTGGGGGAAGGACCCGCTGGGCATGGACGAGGTCGAGGGCCGGGTGGTCTCAGCCCAGGAGATGCTGGAAAGAACACACGACAAGCCTTTCCCTTACCCACTGCAATGGCTGGAACTTTTACAGGCTCCTTGTTGCGGTGATGTTATGATCGTGGTTGACAAATACGCCTTCTTCTGGGACAAGCCGTGGGTCATCACCACCCACGGAGGTCCTTCACGCGACGAGGTGGGCACCAGTCTGCTGGCCATCGGCCCAGAGGACCCGGAGGCGGGTATCCGCTATGGCGGGCAGATCGCTTGCGGATCTATCGGTCAGTTGTATAATAGCCTGCGCCGGATTCTCTATCGCCGGCTGCCGCGCCGTCGGTCCGAGGCGGACCTGCTGTTTGGATCGTGTGAGACGTTTCATGCTTCAGCGAGGTTAGAACACGATGAAGATCCAATTCCTGGGCACCGGGGCAGCCGAGGGCATCCCCAGTTTTGGCTGCACCTGTCAGCGCTGCCAGGTGGCCCGAAAAGAAGGGGGCCCCAACGTCCGGCAACGGGCCTCTGTATTGATCGAGGCA
>JAUWHU010000158.1 GCA_030605705.1 Thermoflexia bacterium
CAAGTTGAAAGTGGCACCCCTGGAAAAAATCGTCTCACCACAAACCGTAGGTGTGGGCAGGCAGTGCCCATAAACGGAGAAAACAAAAAACTCTGTGTTCTCTGTGCCTCCGTGGTGAAATTCCTGGTTTTTTCAGGAGAATCGAAAATCGCAAGTCAAAAATGGAGGAAATGATGACCAAAAAGCAAACATCCCGTCGTATTTTGGCAGAGTCCACCTACAAAGTCCCCACCATTGAGCGGGGCTACACCAACCAAACCCTGTACGTCAACCTCAACTCTGGCGCCTGTGCCGCCCGCCCCGTCACCGAGGAAATGAAAGAGAAATTCACCGGTGGCCGGGGCTTTGATCTATGGCTGCTATGGCACGGCATCGAGGACAAAACCCGCTGGAACGACCCCGAAAACGAGATCGTCATCTCTTCCGGGCCGTGCGGCGGTCTCACCCAGTATCCCGGCTCCGGCAAATCCATCGTCGCGTCCATCTCGCCGCTGACCAACATTGTCATTGACAGCAACGTCGGCGGACACTTCGGCCCCCTGCTCAAGATCGCCGGATGGGACGCGCTCGAGATACAGGGCCAGGCCGAGCGCGACGTGATCGTCGTCATTGATGGCCTGTCCGGGAAGGTCAGCATCGAGGAAACCCCCGACGACTGCCCCACCGACACTCACGAGCTGGGCCACTGGCTTATGGACCAGTTCGCGGCGACCGAGAAAGAACGTCCCCAACTGGCTTTTGTCACCGCCGGCACCGGCTCCGATCACACGCTGATGGGCTGCCTGAACTTCAGCCTCTACGACCGCAAGCGCAAGGATTTGCGCTACAAGCAGGCCGGACGCGGCGGCATCGGCACCGTCTTCCGCGATAAACGCATCAAAGCTTTAGTCGTGCGCAGCGCGCCCGTGAAAGCCAACTCCAACCATCCCGCCGACCCGGACCGCATCGCCCGCGTCGGCCGGGAAATGAACGAGGAAATTCGCACCTACGACGACGTACAAAATCGCATGGCCCGTCGCGGCACCTCGTACCTGGTGCAGATCATGGACGACTACGACCTGCTGCCCGTCAACAACTACAAATTCGGCTCCCACCCCGACACGCCGCTGATCAACGGCGATGTGTGGGAAGCGCGTTACACGCAAGGTATGCCCGACGGCTGTTGGTACGGCTGCACTATGGCCTGCGCCCATGCCGTAGACAACTACGAGGTGCGCACCGGGCCGTACCAGGGCCAGATTGTCATCGTGGATGGGCCTGAGTACGAAACCATCGCCGGCGTCGGCTCCAACTGCGGTATCTTCGAGCCGTGGGCGCTCCTGGAGATCAATTTCTACTGCGATACCTACGGCATTGACACCATCTCCTTCGGCACGGGGATGGCCTTCGCCATGGAGTGCTACGAAGCCGGCGTCCTGAACCAGGAGAGCACCGGCGGACTGGAGCTGCGCTTTGGCAACGCCGAGGCCGCGCTGGAAGTCCTGCACCAGATGGGGCGGGGCGAGGGCTTCGGCCTGATCTTCGGCCAGGGCATCCGCAAGATGAAGCGCTATTTCGTGGAACACTTCGGCGCCGACGCGCAGTTCCTGCAAGACATCGGCATGGAGAACAAGGGGCTGGAATACTCCGAGTACCTCACCAAAGAATCGCTGGCCCAGCAGGGCGGCTACGGCATGACCAACAAGGGACCGCAGCACGACGAGGCCTGGCTGATCTTCATGGATCAGGTCAACAACCAGATACCCACTTTCGAGGATAAAGCCGAAGCGCTGCACTACTTCCCCATGTGGCGCACCTGGTTTGGTTTGTGCGGTTTCTGCAAGCTGCTGTGGAACGACGTCGTTGATCCCAAAAACGCCCAGAGCCGCGAACCCGCCAAAATCCCCCATCACGTAGAGAACTACCGCCAGCTCTTCAGCGCTGTCACCGGCAAGGAGATCACGACCGCCGACATCATCACACAATCCGAGCGGGTCTACAACTTCCAGCGCGTCTTCAATCTCCGCCTGGGCCACGGTCTGCGCGCCGACGACGCCATCCCCTACCGCTCCGCCGGCCCTGTGACCGAGGAAGAGTACCTCTCGCGGCAAGCACGCTACGACCAACAGCTACGCGAATGGTTGAACCTCGACCCGGACGCCATGACGCTGCCGGAGAAAATGGCCGCCCATCGCAAATACCGCGAGGGTCGCTACGAGAAGCTCATTGACGCCGTCTACAAACGCCG
>JAUWHU010000313.1 GCA_030605705.1 Thermoflexia bacterium
ACGTCAGTGCCGCGCAGATCAATCTCGTAGACACCCTCCACTTCCGCCGGAACCGGATGGGTCCAGGTAGAGGTGATCACGCCCGCGCCTGACTGGGCCAGCGCAGCGGCCTGCCAGTCGCTCGGATCCTCGCCGGCCGGGGTGAAGGAGACCTCCAGCGATTGTACGCCGGCAGCCACGCTTCCGGGATCGGTGATGACGCCGCCGATGGTCAGCGTTGTGGTGATGGTGGTCGTGGAGGAGCCGGTGTCGGTCAGATCGGCCTCGGGCGGGGCGGCGTCCACGCGCAGCGTGCGCGTCACCGGTTCGGCCTGGTTGCCCACCGCATCGCTGGCGCGGGCCAGGATGGTGTAGAGGCCGGTAGGATCGGTCAGGGAACGGCCATCGGCGCCAAATTCAGGCAGGACATAGTCCAGGCTCCAGTTCCCCAAATTCAGTGTAGCTGTCTGCCAACGGCTGCCGTCCGGCGCGAGCAACGCCTCGACCGACTGCACGCCGCTCCCGCCGTCGCTGACCGTTCCGCCCAAAGGCGCCTGCCAGTGCTCGTCCGCATTGCGTGTCGCGCTGACGATGCCGCTATCCGTAATGGCGACGGATGGCGGCAGACGGTCCAGGTGAACGGTGAGCGCGGTGGGCGATTCCACGTTGCCCACCAGGTCGGTGGCGCGGGTGAGCAAGGTGACAGCCCCGTCGGTGTCCGGCACGTCCCAGGCGTAGGCCCAGGATTCCGCGCCGACGGTATCCGTCCACGTGGCACCGCCGTCCAGGCTGATCTCGACTTTGGCGATACCGGAGGCTGTGGCGCCAGGATCGCCCGCGTCGCCGCCGATGATGAGTGTCCCGGTGACGTTGAGGTACTGCCCGCTGCTGAGAGAGGTGATGGTGGAGGTCGGCGCGTCGGCATCTACCAGCACCAACGTGTCGGTGGCGACCTCGATGCCGCCCAGGAACGGGGAAATGTCCTCGTAATAGAGCAGTTGCAGGAAAACATCGTCATCGTTGGCGGCGACGATGGCACACTGGGCATAATCTATGTCCGGGTCAACCTCGGACTGCCGGCTGCAGGCGATGTCGTGATTGTTCAGCGACGAGAAGGAGAGGCTGGCGTAAAGGTCGGCGTGCGTCGCCCCTGGGCCGAGGCCCCGCTTGTCCTGGAGCACCTCGCCCTCGGCGCTCAGCGGGACGTAGTTTACGATCTTGTTACCGTGATAGTCGCTTTCGTCCCAACTGACCAACCAATGATCGTACAGAGGCTCGTAAACCACGGCGAGGGAGCCAACCTGATCCCAGGCTGACCCGATGTAGAGTTCATCCGACACGGCGCCGGCGGGCACATCCACCAGGCGGCCTACCACGTCAAGTATGTTCTTGACGTACAGCACCAGCGCCTGGCCGGTCTGGGGATTGTAGGCGATGTGAGGACGTGTTTCACTAGCGGTGGTATTGACCAGGGGACCACGACTGTCCTCAATGTATTGCCCACTTGCATTTACATAAGCCTTCATGATGTCGGAATCGCCGCCAGAGGAGGGTTGCTTCCACACGACCAGGTACTTATCACCAACCCAGGCTACGGCCGGGTTGATTTCATCAGCGGTTGTAGAGGCCAGTGCAATGATCGAGCCGCCGCTGCCGTCATTGAATACTTTGCGGGCGTAGATGTCCCAGTCTCCGCGCTTCTCCTGCCACACGCTCAAGAAGTCGGCGCCATCACTGGCGGCTGCCGGGTACCTTCTGTATCTGTACTCGGGACCCTGGTCGCTGATGCTTAACTGCCCTCCCTGCGCCGTCCGGTTGCTATCAATGATTCTGCCGTAGATGCCGTCCCAGCGCGTCGCATGGATGTAATAGTAAAGCGTTATCTCGGCGTCATCTTCAAAGTGATGTTTTCCTGAAGCGCCGCAGTATCCGATGGTGTGACTCCCCATATAGTCATCGGGGTTGGGCGAGGCGTCGGTTTCCCAGACCTTTATCTTGCCCGAGTTGCAGTAGGAACGCGTTTTATTTATGGTGCGCCAATCTCCTTGATCAACGTCTCCCCAATGACCAACCTTATCGCCGTCAAACTTGATCAGGAATTCAGCGGTACCGCCGACGTCGCTGTCGTCGTTGCAGTAAAACTTATCGAAGTGAACCCAGGTACAGGGATCGTCGTGAGTGTTCCCCCACACCGTCAGGCACTTGCCATCATCGTTGCAGGCGACGCCCGGCGGGAAATCACCTACTCCCTGCCCGCACCTGAAATCCCAGCGGACATTTGTCGGCTCTGAGAAAACCGCTTCGGCGTGGCGGAGGTTCACGGTCTGCTGGCCCTCTGTGGACGCCGAGGCGTACAACCCGTTCGCCAGGTTCAACGCCGGGACAATGCGCGCGTATCCAAAATCCTGCGCCGTAGAGACGCTTGCCTGATCAGGCTGCGGGTCGTCCCATTTCCAGTAGGTGTGCAGGTCGCCGTCGTGCATGTCGCCGGACATCTCGGTGTGGATCAATGCCTCGCCGCTGCTCGCGCCGCCATCCACGGTGAGAGTCAACGCCAGCGTAGAGATTTCGTCCTTGTAAATGTTGAACGTGTCGGTGGCGACGCCGCTGCCCAGCGGAACGGGCAATGTCACCGTTACCCCGCCGAGGAAGAAGAGCGGAGGATCGTGCTCAATCTGGTTCTTCACCGTGGCGGTAAAAGCGAAGGTCGTCCCCGGAGCGACGATGCCGTCGTCATCATCAGTCTCGGTGCGCAGCACGACCGGACTGGGCGTCCAGGCGCGAGGATGTTCGGCCAGCGTGCGCTCGGCCAAGTCGTCCAGCGCGTCGCCATCGGTGTTCGCGTTCGTCGGGTCCGAGGTGACGCGGGTCGTAAGCGTGTGGGTGATGCCGTAAGTGTCAGTAATGACGCCGTACTCGAACGTCCACCCGCCAACCCACTCGCCCGTGATGCAGTGGCGATGAAAAACCTCCTCGCCGTCGTTCAGCCCGTCGCCGTCGGAGTCACGTCGCTGCGGGAGCGTGCCCCAGCGGATTTCGTCGCCATCACACAAGCCGTCGCCGTCGGTATCTTTGTTGAGCGTGGAGGGACGCACGCCGCCGCCCGGGTCGGACATGGAGCGCCGGGTGAGCTCGTAGGCGTCAGAGAGGCCATCGCCGTCGGTATCCCAGGTCGTATCATCGGGGTCGTTACCGCCGGTGGCGGCGGAGAGCAATCCGTCACCATCGTAATCGCGCTGCACCGCGAAGTCGCCCCAGGTCAAAGTGTAGAACTCGTCCAGTGTATTCGGTAAGACATCAAGCACGATGGACTCGCCGATGTCCGTCGAAGAATCGCCGCCAATTGTTTGGCCGTAGCAAATGGGAATTGGATACCCATAAGGCGTAGGAACCATCCAACACGAAAGGCCGGGGAGAGAATAGCCGGTGTTGATGTAGAGCGGCAGTGTAGCGTTGACGCCGGCTCTCAATGTGACGACCTTTACCAGGTTGACCGCATCTTCGGCGCGGCGCATGTTGTGTCCCCAGTAACGGTGATCGGACGAGACAGTCCAATCGTTCTTCATCTCGTTCTTGGAAGCGGAGACGGAATAACTTGTCGAGTCCATTTCGTGCTTGAAGGTTGTCGAGCGGATATTGCCCTCGGTGTATTTCCAAAGATAGGGGATCACACGTGGATCATGCGGGTCCTCATGCGTGACGGTGGTAGTGAGGGCCATGGTGACAGCCAATTGGTTGCCCTCCACCATGCCCAGCTCCGGGTGGACCAATTGCATGTTCAACCCACCTGAATCTATCTCCGGCTCCACCATTACTTTGTAGGTATAGATCGTTTTGGCGATCTTATCCGCAATCCAATCGGTCATGCTGAAGTCAATCAAGAAAATCAATAGCAGGTCAATCAGGGTGAAGATGGCGACGATGATCGCGCCAACGATGGTACAGGAGAGGGCAAACATCAAAACGGCAATAATCGTGTCGGCGATGGCCCGGGCGAGCAACAGGTTAAATTCAACGCTGCCGAAGCCTATGTCGCCACTCGCCATCTGGTAGATGAAAAAGCCCCACACGACGCCCACCATGAGCACCAGTCCGATGACGTTCGCTACTTTGGTCAGCCCGATCAAGGCCGACGAGCTCTTGAGCACGG
>JAUWHU010000506.1 GCA_030605705.1 Thermoflexia bacterium
GGCGTCCGTCTTCTCGGCGACGATGGGCGCGAGGGTCAGGGCGTAGTTGTAGGCATACTCCGTGGTCGCGCCGCCGGAGGTCAACGACGTCAGGTTACCCAGTCCATTGTAGGTGAACGTGTCGCCATTGATGCCGGTGAGCCGGCTGGCGCCATCCCAGGTGAAGGTGTGAGCCGGCGAGTGAGTCAGCCGTCCGCGCTCGTCGTAAGTGTAGCCCGTGCTGCCCAGCTGGGATGCGGCGTCGTAGGTGTAGCTGGCGCTGCTTGCAGCGAGCAGGCCGGCAGCATCTAACGGCAGGGTCTGCGCTGCCTGGGTGATCTCGCCCTCAACGTTGCGGGTGAACTGCTGGTCGGCTACGGTACCGCCAGTCTCCTCGTCAAGGATGCGGATAACGCGCCCGTTGGCGTCGCGCTCAAAGGTCGTCTTCACGCCGTTGGAGCGGTTGATCTCGACGAGCGCCCCGTCGTCGTTGTAGGCGAATGTCATCCAGCTGTTGGTCAGATCATCTGCGACGCGCGTGACCTGGTTCCGCTGGTCGTAGGTGTAGGTGACCGTGAACTGTCCGGCGTAGGAGACTGTCTCCAGCCGCCCACCGGTATCGTAGGTGGCGCCGAAGTCGGTCCCCGCGTTCGCGGTATTGGTCACATCGCTACGTACATCGTAGGTAAGCGTGATCCCATTGGCATGAGTCATCCGGCCCAGGGTGTCGTAGGTGAACTGCAAATCCGGGCCGGCGTTGTATTGCCAGCGCGTCTCATGGCCGACGGCGTCGTAGATCTTGGTCAACCGCTCGCCGGTGGGATAGTCAATCTCTTCCAGTCGCCCCTGATCATCGTAGGTGTAGGTCCACTGGTTGCTGACGGGATCGGTATGCGTGGCGAGACGCCCCAGGGACGTGTAAGTGTACTCCCATAGCTGGTTGTTGAAATCCTGAAGTTGTTCCAGCAGCCCCAGCGCGTTGCGGCTATAGGCGGCGCTGCCGGCGTCGGTGGTGATGCTTGCCAGCGCACCGTTGTCGTCGTAGGTGTAGCCGATCTGGCGATTGAGCCGGTCGGTAAGCATGGTGGCGCGGCCGAGGACGTCGTAGGTCGCTCCGCCTGCCTGCCCGGCTGCATCGGTGATGCTGGTGGGCCAGCCCGCCGCATCGTAGCTGTAGGTCGTCTCGTGGCCCTGTGGGGTACCGGCTGATTGCAGGGTATGTTCGTCGTCGTAGTCCCACGTCCACGTTTTGTCTGCGCTATCCGTCAACGCGGTCAGCCAACCCCGTTCATCGTAGCCGTAGCGAAGCGTGTTCCCGTTGGGATCCTCCACGGCGGCAAGCCGTCCATTCGCGTAGGTCAGCACCGTGGTGGCGTTGAGCGGATCGGCGACGGCGACGATGCGATCTGCGTCGTCGTGCGTGTAGGTGATCGCGTTGCTTTCGGGGTCGGTGACAGTGACGAGGTTGCCGTTGTCGTCGTAGGCGTAGGTGTACTCGGCGTTGGCCTCGTTGGTGATGCGGGTGACCTGCCCATTGAGATTGTAGACCATATCAATGTCGTCGCCGCCGGGGTGGACGAGTTTGCTGAGCTGCCGATGGGGATCGTACTCGTAGGTCGTCGTCACTGTGTCACTGTTCCAGCTGGCAGCGAGTGTGCCATCAGGATTGTAGCGATAGTGGCTCTCGCCCCCGGCAGGGTTGGAGATCTGGGTGAGCTGCCCCTGTGCGTTGTACGCAAACTGGTACTGCTTGCCGTTGCGATCCGTCGACGTCTCGAGATTGCCGTCGAAGTCGTAGATGTAGGTCTCGTGCGTGCCGTCGGGGTAGTCAAGGCGCGTCAGCCGGTAGAAGGTGAAGGTCGCGGGGCCGAAGGTCTGGGTCTGCGCCGTGTAGGTGTAGGTGATCGGATCGCCGTGCGCGTTGGTGATAGTAGTCACGCGGCCCGATATAGCATCATAGGTAAACGACGTGGTCTCCCCAAGGCGATTGGTGACTTGTGTGGTGCGTCCCAGTGCATCGTAGGTGACGGTGTAGCGGTTGCCGCGCGCGTCCTTCTGGCCCTGGAACCGACCTTGCGCATCCACGTGAAAGGCCGTCTGTGCGCCTGTCACGCCCTCACTGACATTCCGATAACCGCCAAAGGCGAAAGTCGTGAGGTCGCCAACGCCGTTGGTCTGGGTGATCACGCGGCCTTGATCGTCGTAGGTGTTGGCGACCACAGCATTGCCCTCCGGGCGCGTGGTCGACGTCAGGCGATGTGCAGTATCGTAGGCGTAGGTATAAGCGTGCCCCATCGCGTCGGTGAAGGTGGCGAGCTCGCCGCCGGTGTAGGTATAGCTGACGGAACGCCCGGTGTGATCAGCGACGGTGGTAAGGCGGTCGCCGGTGTAGCCCAGCGTGAGCGTGATGCCGGTGCTGCTGGCGACGTGGGTGAGCGCTCCGCCAGTGTAGCCGAAGGAGACGGTGTTGCCATGTGCATCCTGCCACTGCTGCCCCCGTCCGCTCGCTGCGTCGAAGGTGAAACAACCATTGACCTCGTCTTGCAAGTAGAAAGCGCCGCCGCTCTCTATCAAATCACGGTGGATGCCCGGCGGGGGCGCGTAGGCGCCGTCGGCCAGCTGGATGAACTCCAGCGTCATCTCGCCAGTGTGGACGGTGACGGCGTTATCGATCAGCTGATCCATCGCCCACTTGGTGGCCAGGCTGGTCGCCATCCACTCCTCAATGGGGCGATCATCTGCCAGTAGATCAAGCGCCGCGTAGGTGTAGGCGATGAGTGCGGCAGCATCCTTAGCGCCGCGCGTCCCCAGGCCAGCCGCGCCGTCGCTATGCGGGTTGAGGAATAGATTGTAATTGTGTCTCCAACCGTAGCCCAACGCCCCCAGGGCGTAATGGCTACCGCTGTTGTACGTGCGGACGAAGCGCAAGCCGAAAGGCTCACTGCCGCCCAGCGCCAGATCAACGTGACCGTCGTGGAAAGCGCCGGTCTTCATATCCACCGGATCACTGTCCTCTGGCGTCTCAACGTCCTCTTTCTTGTCTGGCGGTTGGTTTCCTTCCTCGGTCTCGTCCTGCACCTTCTCGCTATCCACATCCCCTTTATCCCCGCCATAACCGCCATAATAGCCGCCGGAGATGATCATGCCCATCGAGCCGGAAGTGCCGGCGGCGTTCTGCCAATCATCAATATAGCCGGTGCCTTCCCAGGCGTTGAGCGTGATGTCGCCGTACTCCGGCAACACTAACGTGTGCGTCTGGTTAATGCTGGCTTCGATCCGGGCCAGCTGCCCCGCGCTGTAGTTCTGCAGTTGCAGCTTCACCGTGGCCCAGTTGTCCTTATCAGCGAGGAAAGTCTTATCGCCGTTGGCGTTGTTGAGCGTAAGCATCTTGATCGTCGAGACCGCTGCGCCGCCCTGGAGTTGTTCCAGAACGCCGTGCTCTAAGGCGCTGCCCATCATCGTCTGCGCGCGGAAGGCGGCCCAGGTGTCGGAACTACCGTTAGTGGAGACATTGCTCACAAAGCCCATAGGCACGTCAACGAAGTAGCCCTCTTCTTGCCCCATGATGCCAACTTCGTGGTGGGTCAGCGGGACGACGTCGCCCACGCGGCCCACCAGCTCGGAGAAGAGATGCACTTCGTGCAGCCAGGTCCAGCCCATGATGGAGAGCGTCTCGCCCAGTACCGCTTCGGAGGTCGCGGCCAACCCGTCGTGGCGATATTGCGTTAGCTGCTTGTTGCGCGCCGCAATGACGCCGGCGGAGACGGTGTTGAAATCGTGGAGCAGCGCGTAGGCGCCGCCGCTCTTGAGATTGAAGGACGCGGCCTGGTCGAAGCCATTGTAGGGATGATCTACGGTCACGGTCATGGCATAGACTGTGCCGCTGATGGTGGTTGAGCCGGTGACGACGAGTGTTCCGTCCACGCGCAGCTCGGCCCGGTTGTTGTCCGCCGTGTCGTAGAAGATCGTGACGCGCTTATCGGCGAGCTGGAAGGTGTTGAATGTTTCGTTGATGTCCACGTGCTCGATGCGCAGCGTGTGGCGGTAGCCCGCCAAGTTGGCAGGACAGCTAACGTTGGAGGTAGAGAGCGCGCCGGGCAGCGTCGTGGCGTAGGCCGTCATCTCGGTCTGGACGATCTCGCGCCCGCCGATCACGTCCGCCACGCCGCCGTTCGGTAAATTCGTGTCAATGTAATCAACGAGATTCATCGTATAGGTGATCAAGCCGGCGCGGATGTTGGCCTCGTTCAGGTCCAAGGTGTAGGAAGCCGTCGTGGTAGCGCCAACTTGGGCATCATCTAAGAGTTGCGTCCGATTGTAGTCAAGCGCGCTTCCCAGGTCGGCGATACCCTCGGTTTCCTGGTATGCCTTCATCGCCGGGTCGAAGGTGTAGGTCGTGCCGCCAATCTCGGCTTCGGCCCAGATGCGGGTGATCTGGTAGCCGCCCATGCCGCTGGCGATGGGGATACCGCCGTTGAAGAAAACATTGCCCGCCTGCGCCGTCTCCGTGCCCACCCAGTTGGCGAGGGTGCTGACAGGATAGGTGACGTCGCCGGTGACGTAGTTCGCGGTGTAACCAGAGGCGCGCATCAACGCGACGAAGAGCGCGGCCTGGTCGGCGTCGGTACCGCGCCCGGCAAGCAGCGTGCCCGCCGCGCCATTCAGCGTGCCGTAGATAGGCACGTAGTCAATGTGGTTGTGGATGTAATCGAAGATCAACATGGGATCGTGTTGCAGCGCGCGGGCCAGCGCCTCAATCTCCGGCGTGACCTCGGCAGCGGTGGTGGGCAAGCCCGCCACCTGCGCTTGAGGCGTGATGGTTGTGGCGCGCGCAACGGCTGCCTGGCGCGCCTCAGCCGGCGAGACGCCCTCGGTGAGCGTGACGTGATGCCAGCCAGGACCTTGTGGTGGCGGTGCAACTGCCGGTCCCACCGCTGCTTGCGCACGCGGTGTCCCCGGTTGCAGCAGTACACCAATCAGACAAACGAGAGCCAAAAGATAGTATGTGTAGCGTTTCATGATCTCCCTCCTAATCCGTGTAATTCCGCAGCACTAGCGGCAGGTAAATTTTGAAGTCGCGCTCTACGATGCGCGTGAGCAGATTGCCCGCGGCATCATAAGCGTAGGAGATGATCGTGCCATCGCTGTAGACGGCCCTGATCAGCCGCCCGGCGTCGTCGTAAGTGTACGTGATGGTCGTCGGGCCGTCGGCGGCGATAGGGCGGACCCCCACCATACCCAACAGCAAGGCCAGTGTCACAACTAACAAAATATGTTGCAGTCTTTTGGTGTGCATTTCAATCCTCCTATTTAGAATGGCAAATGGCAAATGGCAAATGGCGAATG
>JAUWHU010000538.1 GCA_030605705.1 Thermoflexia bacterium
AAATCATGGGGCGCAGCAAAAATCAGCCACGAATTTCACGAATTAACACGAAAAAGAGAGGAAAATTAGTGAAATTCGTGTAATTCGTGGCAGAAAAGAGCAAGACCGGCTTGAGACGCCCCGGATTATTGAGATGATACAACAATTTGCAGGTAGACTTTGAAAAACTTTGCGCTGTGGGCACTGCCTGCCCACACCTACGGTTGGCGTTCTTTGCAGTTAGAAAAGCCTTTTTCAAGAGAAGTCACTTTTACTTCAAAAATACTAAACTCTGTGATAATTTTCTTCGCGCCTTTGCGTCTCTGCGTTTATCTTAGACTTGTCCGTTTATAACAGTGTAACAAAAACGCTCTCCGGTCCGTTACAGAAATAGATGCTGGTTGTTAGTTGAGACAGCTGGTCTCAGCCATTGAACGCTAAATCCGAAGGAGGATAAGAATGAACACGCGAAAGAACCATCGTTGGTTGTTGTCAGTAGTAAGCCTTTTGTTGCTGTCTGCATTGGCCTGCAGTTTGGCGGGCACGGGGACTATCACGGAGACTCCCACAGAGTCGCCAACGGAAGAAATCGCCGCCACAGATTCCCCGACAGAGGAAGCCGACCCTGCGCTCCCCACACCCACCAACACCCCCGCCCCCGATGTCTCCGGCCCCGGCGGCTGCACCCTCAACGCCTCCTGGGTCGCTGACGTGACGGTGCCAGACAATACCGAGTTCGCCCCCGGCGCGACCTTCAACAAAGTGTGGCGCGTGCGCAACTCCGGTACCTGCACCTGGGAAGCGGGCACACAGCTGGTCTTCGTCTCCGGCGAGCCGCTGGGCGGCCCGGCAGCGGTAGCTGTTCCGGCAGTGGCCCCCGGTTCCAACACCGACATCGGTGTGGACCTGGTCGCGCCGGCCGCGCCCGGCACCTATCGCTCCACCTGGCAAATGCAAAGTCCGGAGGGAGTACGCTTCGGCAGCCAAATCTACGTCCAGATCGTCGTGCCGGAGGCAGCGACAGAGGAACCAACGGCAGAGCCTACCGCGACGCCGACAGAGGAGGCCGCCGCCCCGCCGGACCTGGTCATCACTGACCTGAAGGTAGATACCAGCGACCCGCGCCAGGGGATTCCGCTGCACATCGTCGCCACGCTACGCAACCAGGGTGGCAGCGCCGCCGAGAACTTCCACTGGGCCTGGCGGGTCTGCGTCCACGAAGGTTGCACGTTCACCGAAGCGCCGGGCGCCTTCACGCTGGGAGCAGGCGAAGAGGTCGTTGTCCAGATGGAGTATCTCTTTGGTGGCTACTCCACCTACACTACCGAAGCCTGGGTGGATTCACGCGAGGAGATCGCGGAGAGCGACGAAGCCAACAACACCCGCCAACTGGTCATCCCGGTCCAGGCGGCGCCGCCGACAGAGGCGTCGCTACACGTCGTGGCCTCATTGAGCGGCAACTTGAGTTCGGGTGGCAGGAGCAGCAATATCAGCCTCGGCATCGCACCGGCCGGCAACGGCATCCGCGCCTTCCTGGACTTCGACTTGTCGGAATTGGACGGCTTGAGAGAGACATCCACAATCCACGCTGCCACGCTCGATCTGAGCGACTATTCGGGCGATTGCTTTGAGTTCCTCCACCCGCTCCTGGTCCATCACGTGAATTACGGCACCCAACGCGATTACCCCGCCGACTACAACTCGGCCCCACTGGCTACACTGCTCAGCGCCAGTTCTGTGGCCGGCATCAACTCCCCCGTGGACGTCAAGACTTTTCTGCGGGACTTTGTCCACTGGAATGGCGCCACACACCTGCAACTACGTATGCAATTAGATGGCGACGATTCCGGGGGCGCGTATGCCTGCATGATGGAATGGTCTAACCCGGTACTGAACGTGACGTACCAACCGTAAAACGGCTAACCCTGGCGAGTGCTTAGAGCACTCGCCAGGGTGGACATGCGCCCAGAGAATGATCACCCTTCCCCCTTGCAGAGGGGGGAAAGTTAAGACCTGGCCTGGGCAAAGACAAAGAGACGAAGAAAGGAGGCTAGAGATGAAACAGCGACTACTATTAGCTCTTGCGCTGGGGGTAGGGCTGACGCTCCTGGTATCGGCCACGATGTCCAACCGGCCAACCAGAGCACAGGGAACCTGTGACCGGTACGTGCTCGGTATTGACAGCGGAGATACGACAGACTGCAGCGACGAACGATACCCGTGCCGTACCGTGCAATATGCGATAGACCAGGCCGGCAACGGCGACGTGATCTGCGTAGCCAAGCACAGCTTGGCCGGCCCATTGGTCTACGAGGAAAGGCTCATCATCACCAAATCCATCACCCTGGACGGCGCGTGGGATGCGATGTGCGTTGACCCGAGCGACCTGACGTGCAGTTTCACCGCCATCCCATGTGATCCAGGAAACGTCACGCTTGACGCGCAGGGATGCGGGCGGGTCATCAGCATCAGCGGCAACATCACACCCACCATTGACTGCTTCACCATCACCGGTGGGAATGCGGCCGGGCAGGGCGGAGACCCCGGCACCACGATTGACAACGACGCGGGCGGCGGCATCTACAGCCGCAACGCAGCCCCGACCATCATCTACCACGTCATCACCAGCACCTATGGCTGCGAGATCTGCCCGGTGTCCTACGGACGTGGCGGCGGCGTCTACCTGCTCGACGCTCCGGCGACGGCGGTCATCAGCAACAATCTCATCGCCAACAACGTGGCCGACGAATCCACCTGGGGACAGGGTGGCGGGATCATGCTGCGGGACTCGGACGCGCAGGTGCTCAGCAACACCATCGAGTACAACCGCGCCGGTCACTCGGCCGGCTACGGCGGCGGGATAGCGGTCAAGGACGGCACACCGACCATCGCAGACAACGACATCCTGCACAACGTGGCCGGGCAGGGCGTGCAGGGACTGGGCGGCGGCATCTTCGTCTGGTCCACCACGCCGGCGACCATTGAGCGGAACCTGATCGCATACAACCAGGCCATCAACGGCCCTGGCGATCCTGTGCTGACCAGCCGTGGCGGGGGAATCTGCTACCTCGGCAACCCGACCGTCTCCGCCGTCATCCGCGACAACACCATCCGCTACAACCTCGCCTCCCCTCTCGCCCCACAACACGGCGAAGGCGGCGGGATATATCTCAGCGGCCTGGTCACCCCCTCGCTGGTGAGCGGGAACACGCTGGAAGGGAACATCGCCGGCCACAACGACGATGGCGATGGCGGCGGCATCTATGTGGACGACAGCGAGGCCACCATCGCGGACAACCACCTCTTCGACAACTCAGCCACGTGGGCGGGAGGCGTCGGGCAAGGGGGCGGACTCTTCGTCAACGGCGGGGCCGTGCTGCTCCAAAGCAACGTGATTACGAGCAATTTCGGGGCCGGCTTCCCTGGCTTCCCCAGCACTGCCACGGGCTACGGCGGCGGCGTGGCGATCTCCGGGAGTCTCTCCATTGTCCAGGACAACTGGATCGTGGGCAACGGGGGCACAAACGCGGATAACCTGGGCGCGGGGGGCGGCATCTACGTCTACTCGGGGACCCTGCAGATCGCGGGAAATACCATCGCCGAAAACCGCGCCAGCGCGGGAGATAACGGCTTCGGCGGGGGAATCTACCTGGACCAGACTCGCTCCTGGCTGGAGGCCAACACGATCGTGGACAACATGGCCGCAGACGGAAGCAACGGTCGGGGCGGTGGCGTGCGCATCGGGATCTGCCCTATCTTCACAATGACCAACAACATCATCGCCCGCAACGACGCCAGCGCCCGGGGGAGTGGAATAGCCGTTGCATACAGCACCGGCCAACTCGCCCACAACACCATTGCCGAGAACCTGGCCGGCGACGGAATTGGCGTGCGGGTAGACTTTGCAAGCAGCGGCGTGGTGCTGTACAACAACATCATCGCCAGCCACACCGTGGGCATCAGCAACACCAATCCCGGCGGCAGTACCGTCGGGGCCAAGTACACGCTGTTCGAGAGCAACGGGACAAATTATGGGGCCGGCGTGAATAGCACCTACGAGATTCCCGGCCCGGCGCTGCTCCAGCCAAACTACCACCTCGGCCCCGGTTCAGGCGCAATAGACCAGGCCGTCACCCTGTACTGGGTCACAACCGACATTGACGGCGACAGCCGCCCCATCGGTCCGGCCCCCGACATCGGCGCGGACGAGGCCTGGCGGTGGGTCTTCCTGCCGCTGGTGCTGCGAAACTCGTAGGGCGGGATACCATCCCGCCCCACATCCTGGGCCGGTCACAGGGAAGCAGAGATAGATGCCGGGGAGGGGCCGGACTTCCCATCCCATTCAAGTGACAAGGAGGATGAGATGAAATCCAAACGTTTGCTTCTGGCTTTCGTTTTTGGGCTGGGGCTGGCCCTGGCCCTGCTGGCGCTTCTGGGGCGAACACCGGACGTGGCCCGCGCCGACCCCGGCACCCGCTACGTGGCGACCACCGGCACGGACTCTCTTAGCCCCAGCCAACCCAACCACTGCACGGAACCCATCACCCCCTGCCGCACGCTGCAGCACGCTGTGGATCAGGCAGCCACCGGCGACGAAATCCTCGTCGCTACGGGTGTCTACACCTGCAATGGGCAGGCGCAGGTGGTCCGTGTCGAGGAGACGGTGACGATACGGGGCGGCTACACCACCACCAACTGGAGCCGCAATCCCATCTCCTACCCCACCACCTTGGACGGCGAGGGCCAGCGGCGGGTAGCCACGATATCCGGCGATTTCACCCCCACGCTGGAAGGGTTGCGGTTGACCAACGGTTCAGGCGGTATAAGCGGCGGCGGCATCTACGCGCTTAATGCCCACCCCATCATCAGCGGCTGCCAGGTCTTCAGCAACACAGCCTCGTTGGGCGGCGGGGTCTACCTCGATAGAAGCGACCACACCAGACTGACGGGCAACGAGGTCTACAGCAACACAGCCAGCATGTGGGGCGGCGGGCTCTATCTCTGCGCAGGCCACACCACCACACTGGAGTATAACGACATCTATGGCAACACGGCCAATGGCGAACGTGGCGGTGGGGTCTATCTCGAGCAAAGCGACAATGCCACGCTGACGGGCAACGAGGTCTACAACAACGTGGCTAATAGTGGGGACGGCGGCGGGGTCTACCTCTACGACAGCGACAGCGCCATGCTGATGGCCAACCACGTCTATAGCAACACGGCCCACGATGATGGCGGCGGGCTCTATCTTGATGGCAGCGTCAACGCTACGCTGACCGGCAACCAGGTCTACAGCAACACGGCCAACTCGAACGGCGGCGGGTTCTACCTCAAAGACAGCGCCAACGCCA
>JAUWHU010000173.1 GCA_030605705.1 Thermoflexia bacterium
GGGGGGACGGGGGCTGGGGGTTGCGCTTCTCTTCCGCCATCTGGCCGACCCGTCCGACCCCTTCGCGCCCGGCAACCCCATCATCTTTGCCATCGGCCCGCTGACCGGCACGCCCTGGCCCGCCGGAGCGCGCACCCACGTCACTTTTCATTCCCCTCTCACAGGCGTCTACGGTTACGCCAACGCGGGCGGCTTTTTCGGGGCGGCACTGCGCCGCGCCGGGTACGACGCGCTGGTCATCACCGGCCGCGCCGAACAGCCCGTCTACCTGGAGGTGACGCCAGACGGCATTGCCATCCGGCCCACCAATCACCTGTGGGGATTGGGCGTCCACGCTACCCACGAGGCCCTGGCAACCGGCGGCGCTCGCGTGGCCTGCATCGGGCCGGCGGGGGAAAACGGCGTGCGCTTTGCCGCCATCATCGGCGACGGAAGCCGGGCGGCGGCTCGCTGCGGCGGCGGCGCGGTGATGGGAAGCAAGAACCTCAAGGCGGTCGTCGTGCGTGGGCAGCGACCACTCGACCTCCCGGCCGAGTTCCGCGCGCTGGCCCGCCGCGCCTTCGAGCAGGTGCGCGATCACCCCAACGTCACCGGCCTGCGGGACTGGGGCACTGTTCACCTGGTCACGGTCAAGAATTACTCCGGCGATCTGCCGGCTCGCAACCACCAACTGGGCCAGGTCCCGTGGGCTGACCGGATAGACGCCCAAGTCATTGCCCGCTACACGTACAAGACCAAAGGCTGCTTCGCCTGCCCCATCCGTTGCGGCCGCGTCACCCGCATTGAGAGCGGTCCCCACGCCGGCGACCTGGAAGGGCCAGAGTACGAGTCGCTGGACGCGCTGGGGCCAATGTGTTGGATTGACGATCCCGAGGTCATCATCCACGCCAACCGGCTGTGTGACGACCTGGGACTGGACACCATCTCCACCGGCGTCACAATTGCCTTTGCGATGGAATGTCACCAGCGTGGCCTGCTCGACGACTCGGAACTATCGCTGGAGTGGGGCGATGCGGACACGGTGCTGGGCCTTATCCAGCGCATCGCCCGTCGCCAGGGCCTTGGCGATCTGCTGGCGGATGGCGCGCGCCGCGCCGCGCAGACCATCGGCGGGGATGCGGCGTATTATGCGATGCACGTCAAGGGGATGGAAATCCCGCGCCAGGAGCCGCGCATCGCCAAAGGGTTCGGCCTGGGCCACGCCACCTCCAACCGGGGAGCCGACCACCTCTACGCCCTGCCGACGATAGACTTGGCGCGCAACCTGGACGCCGCCAAGCGCATCTTTCCCCCGGAGATCATCCCCGCGCTGATGGACACAGACGACGAGACCTACAAGCCCGACCTCATCATCTTTAGCGAGCACTACTGCGCCGTATCCGACGCGCTGGGCGTGTGCAAGTTCACCACCGCCGAGACCTACGCCCTCTTTCCAGACGACCTGGCGGCGGGGCTGAGCGCGTTGTGGGGGCGGGAGGTCACGGCGGCGGAGTTGCTGACGGCGGGCGAGCGCATCGTCAACCTGGAGCGGCTGTACAACGCGCGACTGGGGCTTTCCCGTACCGACGATCACCTGCCTGCTCGTTTCACCGTTGAGCCGCTGGAGATATACGATCTTGACCACGACGGGGCGATGGGGGAGCCGGTACACGTTGGTCGCCTGCGCGATTTTGAGGCCATGCTGTCCCGCTATTACCGGTTGCGAGGCTGGGACGAAAACGGCGTCCCCACCTCAGAGACACTGCAAAGATTGGAGTTAGACAAATGGATATAGTAATTCGCAATGGCACACTTGTTACCCCCGGCGGCGTTTTCCCCGCCGACGTGGGCATCGCCGGCGAGCGCGTCGCCGCGCTGGGCGAGGAACTGCACGGCACGGTTGAACTTGACGCCACGGGCTGCTACATTATCCCCGGCGGGATAGACCCCCACGTCCACTTGCAAATGCCGGTGGGCGATTACGCCAGCAGCGACGACTTCACCAGCGGCACCATCGCGGCGGCGTTGGGCGGCACGACGACGGTGATTGACTTTGTCGAGCCGAAGCCGGGAGAGCCGCTGCTGGAGGCGCTGGAAAAACGTCGCGCTAAGGCCGATGGCCGCGTGGCAGTGGACTATGGCTTGCACATGACCATCCCCGCCTGGCACGCCGACCACCCG
>JAUWHU010000302.1 GCA_030605705.1 Thermoflexia bacterium
GAACAGCAAGACCGGCGACCCGGAATACGACAGCCGCTACGACTTTGACGGCGATGACGACGTTGACGTGCTGGACGTGATGTGGGTGGCCGCCAGGTGGGGAGATACCTGTGGCGAGATGGCGGCGCTGCGCCCGGCGCCAGCTGCCCATCTCAACCAGGAGGGCGCTGATGTGCTCTTTGACCCATCGTCGGTGATGGTTCAGGTGGAAGTCCCCTTCACCATGGAGGTTGTCATCGCAGAAGCAACTGACCTGGGCGGCTTCGAGTTCGACCTGCTGTTTGACCCGGACGTGATCACTGTGACCGGCGTGTATCTGGGCGATCTCCTGGGCAGTTCCGGCAACAACGTGGTCGCGCTGGGGCCTCGGGCCGAAGAAGACGGCCGGCTGGTCTTTGGCGGGTTCAGTTATGGGGAGCACGAGGGGGTCAGCGGCTACGGGAGCCTGGCCACACTCGAACTGACCCTCCTGGACGACGCCGAGACCATCTTGCGTCTGGAGAACGTGCAACTGGTGACAAGCGGTGCAGAGAACGCGCCACTGCGTTCCGTAGGTGAGGGGTGCGTTCAAACGAGGGTGCGCATCTATCTGCCGTTGGTACTGCGCAGCTATCCATAAGCCTATCCTGAATTCCTCGAAGGGCATAAGCGATTTCCCGCCTGTACTATGCTACACGGCGCAACTTCTCGTTTCCCCTTCCGTATGGTATAGTGAATTCAACATACCCAAACGGAGGTCATTTATGTCAAATTCTCACCAGCCCTACACGGAACGGCGACAGCGCCCGGTTCCCTCACTTTTCTGGCCCATCGTGCTGATTGCGAGCGGCGTTATCCTGCTGTTATCTAACCTGGGCTATCTGCCCGCACCTTCGTGGAATCTCCTCTGGCGTCTATGGCCGGTTCTCCTCATCGCGCTGGGCGTTGACATCCTCATCGGGCGACGCTCAGTGCTCGGAGCCATCCTCAGCGGCCTGCTGATCCTGCTCCTCATCGGCTCGGCCTTGCTGCTCGTGTTCTTCGCCCGGAACATCCCGGCCCTGGCAGAGCTGGCCCGCGCCCCGGAGCTCCATACAGAAACCATCACCTACCCGTTGGATAACCTGGAGCAGGCTACGGTGAGGATCAACTGGCCTTCCCTGGACGGCTCGTTGAGCGCGCTGGACGATTCCGAGGAGCTCATCGCCGGAGATGTCGCCGCCTACGGCGAGATCATCTTCGACGTGGATGTGATAGGCGACCGGGCCGCCATCCGACTTGATAGCGTGAGCGCCAGCGGCCCCGTTTTTCACCTCGAGGCCTTCGACACTCCCCCAGAAAGCCAATGGGAGATCCGGCTCAGCCCGGATGTAGCATTGGATCTGATCTTGGATACCGGCTCAGGACGCTGCACTTTTGATCTGCGCGAGTTGCGGGTCGGCGACCTGAACCTGGACACCGGCTCCGGCGACGTTGAGCTCCTGTTGCCCACAGCCGGCGATCTCACCGGCGGCATTAACGGGGGTTCCGGCGATCTGGTCATCACCCTACCTCCAGACGTCGGGCTGCGGATCGAGCTCGACAGCGGCAGCGGTTCTTTCCGCCCCGATGAGCGGTTCGTCCTGGTCGAGGGCCAGCCTGATGACAACGGCGTCTGGGAAACAGAAAACTACCGGGCAGCGGAGACCAACATCCGCCTGAAAATCACTCAGGGTTCCGGCGCCATCCGCATCCGCTGACGTGACGGGCGAATGGCAAATGGCAAATGGCGAATGGCGAATCAAAAAACGTCTGGTTGTGAAATAAGTCTACTGAAAAAACCAAGAATTTCACCACGGAGGCACAGAGGACACAGAGTTTTCTTATTTTTTCTCCGTGTTCTCTGTGTCTCTGTAGTGAGGATGACAGATGATGAAATGTTTACCCCTACTTATTGAAAAGATACCTGAATTCAAATCTGAAATTCCGCCACCAGGAAGGTGTGATCCGAGGGGCGCTCCACCATCCGCGCCTCCACGTCAATCCAGGAAGCAATTGAGGTCGCAGCCAACGGTGCTGTGGCCCAGATGTGGTCAATCCGCCAGCCCCGTCCACGCGCGATAGCGTTCCGGGCGCGGTAATCCCAATAGCTGTACTGCCCCGCTGCGCCGGGATGGTGCCGGCGGAAGACGTCCACGAAACCCCACTGCCGCACCCGTTCCAGCGCAGCCTGGACCTCAGGGTGAAAATCCACGTGCCCTCGCAGCCTCACGGGATCGTACACATCAATGTCCTCCGTCGCCACGTTGAAATCCCCCACCCAAACCAGCGGTTGGCGCGGATCGTAGTGGCGCTCAAAGAACGCGCACAGCCGCTCAAACCAGCGCAGCTTGTACTGGAAATGCTCAGATTCCGCGTCGCGCCCCTGGGGGACATAGGTGTTCACCACGGGAACGCCACGGATCACAGACCGGATCAGACGGGCTGCATCAAGCTCCTCGCCATCATCCAGACCGTAAGCGACCTCCTCTGGCGCTTCCCGGCTGATGATGGCGACACCGGCATAGGATTTCTGCCCTCGGAAGATAACGTGATAGCCCGCCTCCTCGAGGGGCGCGGCAGGGAAATCCCGGTCCTGCACCTTAGTCTCCTGGATGCAGAGCGCGTCCGGCTGCTCCCGCTCCAACCAATCTAAAATCTGAGCCATGCGAACGCGGATGGAATTCGCGTTGTAGGTTGCGATCTTGAACATATCCTCGGCCATAAATTACCTCCTCGCTTTTCAACTTGCAACTTGCAACTTGCAAACTTTCACTTTCAAGGAGTATGCCCGGAAACAGGACGTTGTCAATACACACCTCCGAAACCAAATCCTCACCGAAACGTAATGATA
>JAUWHU010000163.1 GCA_030605705.1 Thermoflexia bacterium
TTAACTCTGATGCTGGGAACCATTTTCAACAATCGTGGCCCCATCCTGGGCATTGCGCTAGGTTCTGTCTTGGGCGGGGGCATGCTGGGAAGCCTTGTAGAGCCACTGTTTTACGTCACGCCCTGGATGCTACCGAAAGTCGCTTTGTTGACTGCCACTGGTCAGGCGATCCCCGCTGAGATGGGAATTGCCTCGTTGGTCGTCACCGCCCTGTGGAGTATAATTTTCATCTTTGTGGCGTGCGCCAAGTTCGAGAAAATGGAGTGCTAGTGATGTTGAGCAATAAAATATGAGCGGCGGCGGAAGTAACATGAAAGAACAAGCAGCACATCAACCCAAGTGGCAGATCCCCTTCTTTACCATCTGGACCGGGCAAGCGCTCTCGTTAGTTGGCAGCACCGTGACTCAGTTTGCCCTGGTATGGTACTTGACCGAGACGACCGGCTCGGCGACGGTACTGGCGACGGCTTCGATGATGGCGCTTTTGCCGGGAATTTTCCTCGGCCCCTTCATCGGCGCGCTGATAGACCGCTGGAACCGGCGGGTGGTGATGATCGTGGCCGACAGTGTCATCGCGCTGGCTATACTGTGTCTGGCCTATCTCTTTTGGGTTGACGCCCTACAGGTCTGGCACGTTTACGTCATCATGTTCATACGCGCCGTGGGGGGGAGCTTTCACTGGCCCGCGATGCAGGCCTCCACCTCGCTCATGGTGCCCAAGAAGCATCTGGCGCGTGTGACCGGTATCAACCAGACGTTGAATGGCGTGCTGAACATCATCGGCGCGCCGCTGGGTGCGCTGCTGATGGGACTGCTGCCGATGCACGGTGTTATGTTAGTGGACATAGTCACGGCTGCGCTGGCGATTGGGCCACTGTTCTTTGTGCATATCCCGCAGCCGCAACGCGCGGACGAGGGCCGGGCGCAGAAGCAGTCTATCTGGGCCGATCTGGGGGATGGACTGCGCTACCTCCGGGGTTGGTCGGGCTTGATGGCGCTGATAGGATTTGCGCTGATATTCAAGACGGCGCTGACGCCGGCCATTTCGCTCATCCCGCTCTTGGTATACAAACACTTTGGGGGTGACGCGGCCCAACTGGGTCTATTGGAAGCGGTCGCGGGTGTAGGCATCATATTGGGGGGGCTGCTGCTGAGCATCTGGGGTGGCTTTAAGCGACAGATCATTACCGTGATGGCAGCCCTAATCATATTCGGCTTGAGTTTCATTGTACTGGGCCTGGTTCCTGCGGGGATGTTTGGGTTGGCCCTGGCGAGTATGTTTGTGGTGGGGCTGGTGTTGCCGATGATTGACGGGCCGATCGTGGCTATTCTGCAAGGAACGGTAGCGCCAGAGATGCAAGGGCGTGTGTTTACCATGATGAACAGTTTGCTCAACCTGACCGGACCGATCAGTCTGGCTTTTGCCGGCCCGGTGAGCGATCGGGTGGGGTTGCAGGTCTGGTATGTAGCAGGCGGGGTATTGTGTGGGGTATTGGGGGGGCTGAGCTTTTTCATCCCGGCGATTATGAACATTGAGGAAAACAATAATGGGGCTGCTGCCGTCGGGGAAAAGATGAAAGAGATGTGGAGCACGCCGGCCCCGGCCAAGAGCGCTCAAGTGGCATCAAGGAGCGTAAATTGTCCACCTCACTGCTGACCACCAAACTATATACCCCTCACGCTCGACAGAGCAAAGCATGAAAAACAAAAGTGTACCTTTTGATTTTCATGGTATAATGGGTCTACTATGATACTCAGGCCTATCCTCTCCCAACAAATCGCAACCGCGCTGGCCCGCAGCCGTGTCGTGGCCCTGATCGGGCCGCGTCAGTGCGGCAAGACCACCCTGGCCCGCACCTTTGTGCCGCTCGATTCGCTCAACTATTTTGACCTGGAAGACCCGGTCAGCCTGGCTCGCCTGGACGAACCGCTGACGGCGCTGCGCGATCTGCACGGGCTGGTGGTCATTGACGAAGTGCAACGTCGCCCCGATCTGTTTCCCACCCTGCGTGTCCTGGTAGACCGCGACCCCTCACCGGCCCAGTTTCTCATTCTCGGCAGCGCGTCGCCCGGATTACTGCGGCAATCCTCCGAATCGCTGGCCGGCCGGTTAGAACTCGTGACCATGGCTGGGTTTTGTCTGGCCGAGGTGGGCCTGGACACTATGTCCAAACACTGGCGGCGCGGCGGCTTTCCCTTGTCCTTCCTGGCCTCTTCCGAGGCGGATAGCTTTGTCTGGCGCAAGAACTTTGCCCAAACTTTTCTGGAGCGCGACCTGCCCCAACTTGGAATTCGAGTTCCTGCTTATACCATGCTGCGCTTTTGGACGATGCTGGCCCATTATCACGGGCAAATCTGGAACGGAGCCGAATTGGCCCGTTCCCTCGGTGTCTCGCAACCCACGGTGCAGCGTTACCTGGATATTCTGGAGGGGGTCTTGATGGTGCGGCAACTGCAACCCTGGCACGCCAATTTGAAAAAGCGTCAGGTCAAATCGCCCAAAGTGTATCTCCGCGACACCGGTCTACTCCACCAACTGTTGGGAGTGCGGTCTGAGCGTGACTTGTTGACGCACCCCAAATTAGGCGCGTCGTGGGAAGGCTACGTCATCGAAGAAATACTCCAGGCCGTGAGACCCAACGAGGTATATTTCTGGGCCACCCACGGCGGAGCGGAACTCGATTTACTTCTGTTCAAAGATGGGCGCCGGATGGGCGTGGAGTGCAAACGGGTAGATGCGCCGCGCCTGACCCGTTCCATGCGCATCGCCCTGAGTGATTTGCAGTTGGAGCAACTGATAGTTGTCTATCCTGGCGAACAATCGTATCCATTGTCCGAACGGGTCACGGTAGTTCCATTAGAGCTGCTGGTGACTGGCGACGAAAGCTTGTGGGAAAAACGTGACAGAATGACAGTGTTATAAGTGCATCCCTCCTGACAACCAAACTCTACATCCCCTCGCCGCGCCCGATCCTTCGACGGGGCTCAGGACAGGCCTGGTGCCCCGCCCGCGCCTGATCGAACGATTGAACGCGGGGCTGCATCGCAAACTGACGCTCGTCTCCGCCCCGGCCGGCTTTGGCAAGACCACGTTGGTGAGCGAGTGGGCGAGGGGACGGCCCGTCGTGGGTGCGCCCTCTAGCTTTGACATTTCCCTATCCCTGATATAAAATAGTGGTGACAGTTCGGAAAGTGCATAGAATAGTGTGCCGCCCTGCTTATCCACGGAGGGAAAGGATGATAACTTGACGACTGACGAGGCGGACCACCCTATGAGGG
>JAUWHU010000150.1 GCA_030605705.1 Thermoflexia bacterium
CCTGCCCATACTACGTCTGCGTTGAATTTCTTGTTCTTTATGTCAGGACTTGATTGTTAAGTGCCTAAAGTACCTCACGAAGCGTTTCGAGCGCGGCCTGTGCCTCCGGCGCGAATTTGAAGAAACCGGTGAGTTTCTCGCAGCCGTAGTCGTCGCAGTGAGCGCAGTTGATCACGCCCCGCGCAACGGCGCAGGCGCGGATCTCGCATTTGCCGCAGTAAGCGGACAAGCGCTCGCCGCCGGTACAGCCGTCACAGAGACAGTCCGCCGCGGTAAACTTCGCGTGGAATTCCTTGCTCCACTGGGCTGCGACGCGCTCAAGACCCTCTTGATCACCGGCCTGGGTGGCGATGTAAGCCGGGCACTTGGTGCATACCAATCCACAGTAAGCGATCATTTTCTCTGCCATTGGGGTCTCCTTTCCTGGATAGTAAGTAGAACAATCGTTCTGGTCAAACTATACCATATCCCCAAGGCTCTGTCAAATCGGGCGGCGCCCCCGGAGCAGCTCTCTTTTGACTTTTTCCCTGACTATGCTAACATATTTATGTAGTCATAGCTACGCACTTATCCTTTATTCATATTTCTACAAGCACATAGACCGGAATACCGATCTCAAAGGATAGCCGCGTGCGGCTATCCTTATTTTTTATTATGGAGGTGGTTTTATGAACATTGAACTTATTGTTCGCATCATTGGACTTATTCTCTTCGGCATAGGCGGCCTGGCACTCAGTGACCAGATCTTTACCTGGTTTCCCGCCTTGACCCCGGACACCACCTGGGTCAAAATCATCAGTGGCATGGTAGGCGGTATTGTAGGGTTTGTGATCACCCCGTGGATCAGCCTGCGCCCTTTCAACAAGCTGCGTCAAACCATCCAACAATTACCCGTCCATACGCTCCTTTTGTCCATCGTCGGGTTGATCGCTGGTCTGGCCATCGGCACGCTTGCCGCTTACCCCATCTCCCTGCTCCCCGGTGTGTTGGGGCAATTTCTGCCCTTCGTCGTCGCCGCGCTCTTTGGTTACTTAGGTATCATGATAGCCACGCTGCGCACCGAATTACTCCAGGTTGCGCGGGAACGTTTCCTCTCCAAGGAGGAGAAGGGCGAGCGGGAACACGCTCAGGGCCGGGCCATCCTCCTGGATACCAGTGTGATCATTGATGGACGCATTTCCGATATCTGTCACACCGGCTTTCTTCAGGGGGAGCTCGTCGTGCCGCTGTTCGTCCTCAACGAGCTCCAGCACATCGCCGACTCCTCCGATACGCTGCGGCGCAATCGGGGACGGCGGGGGCTGGAGATCTTGAGCCAGTTGCAGGATGAATCCCTGATCCCCGTGCGTATCACCGACGAGGCGGTGGAGGGGGTCAAAGAGGTGGATGACAAGCTCATCGCCCTGGCGCGCCAACTGGAGGGCAGCATCCTGACCAATGATTACAACTTGAACCGGGTGGCAGACCTCCAGGGAGTCACCGTTCTCAACGTCAACGAGCTGGCTAACGCCGTGAAAACTGTGTTGCTGCCCGGTGAGACTTTCTCCATCCACATCTTGCAAGAGGGTAAGGAATCCGATCAGGGCGTGGGCTATCTGGACGATGGTACGATGGTGGTGGTGGAGGGCGGACGAAACCGCATCGGCAAAACAACCACTGTCATGGTGAACAAAGTCCTGCAAACTGCGGCCGGCCGCATGATCTTCGCCCGCCCCGAATAGTGAGCACTCGAGGAACATAACGATGGCCTTGAAAGTCTACAATTACTTGACCCGCGAGATGGAACCCTTTAAGTCTGTTGAGCCGGGGCAGTTGAGCATGTACGTTTGCGGCCCTACCGTGTACGATCACTCCCACCTGGGACACGGTAAGACCTACGTGGCTATGGACGTCATCGTGCGCTACTTCAAATACTTGGGCTACAGAGTCCGCCACGTGCGTAACATCACCGATGTGGGACACCTGCTGGAAAGCGGCGAAGATCGCATCATGACGGGGTCGCGTCGCCACAGGCTGGAACCAATGGAAGTGGTAGAAACCTACATGGCGAGCTTCTTCCACGACATGGACGCTTTGGGCGTAGAGCGACCCAACATCTCGCCCCGCGCCACCTGCCACGTTCCCGAAATCATCCAATGGGTTCAGGGACTGCTGGACAAAGAGGTCGCCTACGAGGTCAATGGGAACGTCTACTTCTCCGTGGAGAAGTTCCCCGCCTACGGCAAACTTTCCCACCGCAAGGTAGAAGACCTGGAAGCGGGCGCGCGCGTCGCGGTGCGGGAGGAGAAACAACATCCGGCGGACTTCGCTCTTTGGAAGCGCGCTGAACCCGAGCACCTCATGCGCTGGTCCAGTCCCTGGGGCGAGGGGTATCCCGGCTGGCACATCGAGTGCTCCGTGATGTCCACCAAATACCTGGGCCAACCCTTCGATGTCCACGGTGGCGGCCTGGAGAACATCTTCCCGCACAACGAATGCGAGATCGCACAGGCCGAGGCCTATCACGAGGGCGTCCCTTTCGCCAATTATTGGTTCCTCGTCGGCTCCCTGACCGTCAATGGCGTGAAGATGAGCAAGAGTCTGGGGAACTTCCTCACCATCCAGGACGCCTTAGAACTCTACACGCCGGAGGCCATCCGTTATTTCATCTTGAGCTGTCACTACCGGAGGCCGGTGGATTTCAGTCGAGAGGCGTTACAGGCAGCGCAACGGGGCGTGAACCGTTTGCATAACACGGTGCGCAAGCTGCGCCAACGCCTGGAACAGGCTCCACCGGCAGGGACAGCCATCCTTGCCGATGTCTCGTCCCTGGTAGATTATCGCACGGCCTTCGAAGAAGCCATGAACGATGATTTCAACACCCCTCAGGCCCTGGCCGTTCTTTTCAACTTTGTTAAAGAGGTCAATCGCAGCCTGGACGAGAAAGACGACCTCAGCATGGGAACGCTATCAACCATGGATAAGATTTTCCGGGATTTGGGGGGTGAGGTCCTGGGAATTCTGCCGGAACGACTGGGTGAGCCGGCGGGCAGTGGGGAGCTGGTAGAGGGCCTGATGCAGATTCTCCTAGAAATGCGCCTGCAGTACCGGGAAGCGAAGGACTGGAGTCGTTCCGACGCCCTGCGCAGCCGGCTGACCGAATTGGGAGTCGCCATCAATGATGGGCCGGAGGGCAGCACCTGGCAAGTGGAGAAATAGCGTGAAGAATGATGAATGAAGAATGAAGAATGATGAATGATGAATAAAGAATGAAGAATGAGGAAGGGCTGGCGCGTATCATCTCAATCATTATAGCTCGTGCTGGTCTCATTGGGGCGGAATGTCCCAAACTTACGCCGACCGAGAAGCCCAGACGGGCACGGTCAGGAGACCGGCCCGAGCTAGTGGCGCGGTTGGAGGCTGTCCACAGCTAGCCGATTTGCCATTTGCCATTCACCATTTGCTCATTTGCCATTTTTAATTTTCTTCATTCGCTATTTGCGACTTCGCCGCCCTGTGCTATACTTGTTCAGGCTTGATCAAGTGTTAAGCCAGTATAGAAAAAAAGGTGGCCAGAGTGATCTTAAACAATGCGGAACAACCGCTATCCCCCGCTGTCAAACGCTGTGTTGATAATTTACAAAGCCCTAATCCCCGCTTGCGTTCTCGGGCTGCCGCAGAGTTGGGAGAGCTCCAGGCCCCGGAAGCTTTACCCTTTCTCATTCAATCCCTCAAAGATGACGTAAACACCTACGTGCGTAGCGCAGCTGCAGAATCCCTGGGGCATGTCGGGGGAGCGGAGGCCATTTTCCCCTTGATGGATGCCCTGCGCGATTCGAGCTCCTTTGTGCGACGCGCTGCCGCGATTGCGCTGGGACAGTTGCAGGCGAAAGAATCTCAAGTCGTGCTACTCCAGCTGCTTGAGGACCCCAACTTCTACGTGCGGCGCGCCGCTATAAACGCCATCGGCAAGCTGGGGGTTCCCGACTTGGGGAAGGTGCTCTTGCCCCTGTTGGAAACGGATGACCAGCGTATTCGTCGCACGGTCATTACGTCGTTGCGGCGGCTCCGGACGCTTGAAGCCGTTCCCCGACTGGTGGAGATATTAGAGGAATACGTACACTCCCCCTCCCCACGCGATCTGCCGGTGGTGAAGACATTGGTAATCGCCTTGGGGGAACTCCAGACGCAAGAAGTGGCGCCGGTTTTGATCCGGGTGCTGCGGGGTTACGTCGGCGTGCGCTCCGTGGCCGCGATGGCCCTGGGGCAAGTGGGGGATCACCGGGCCGGACCGGTGTTGGTCGAGTCGCTTGCAGATCCCAGCACGAGCCTGAGATTGGCGGCGCTCAAAAGCCTGGGTAATCTCGGCTATGTAGAGGCTGCGCCGGATGTCCGGCGCATGCTCTCCTTCGTGGATCCGCGCGTGCGTCGGGTAGCGGCACACGCTGCCGGGAAGCTTAAAGATCACGAAGCGTTCCCCATATTGGTGTTCATGGCCAGGGAAGACTCCAGTCCACTGGTGCGCCCGGCGGCGGTAGAGGCCCTGACTTCCTTGGGAGATGAGCAGGCATTGGAGCCGTTACTGGCGTTGGTAGCCGATAACAACGCTTACTTGCGGGCTTCCCTCGCCTTTGCCCTATGCGCCTTAGATGATGGATCGCCGGCCGTGCGTCAGGCCCTGGAACGGCTGGCGCAGGATAAAGTGGAGCACGTGGCAGCGGCGACGCGGCAGGCGCTACAAGACCGCCGCAACCGCTCGCAGCCTCAACCACCGGCGACGCCGGCATCCTCATCGGCGTGTGCCGCGAATCAAAGGGAAACGTCCTGGCTGCGCCGGTTGTTCCAGCGGGGGTAGGACGGCTCCTCAGACCTCGGAGGGTATTATCTCAATAATCCGGGGCGTCTCAAGCCGGTCTTGCTCTTTTCTGCCACGAATTACACGAATTTCACTAATTTCTCTCTCTT
>JAUWHU010000394.1 GCA_030605705.1 Thermoflexia bacterium
CCGCCATCACCAAGCTGCAAGCCAAGACCGGCTCTCTTTCCAGCATGATCGCCAGGACAGCGCGCCATGAACCCATTCTCGTCCCTGCGTGAGTACGAGCGCTTCGTCTATACACTGCAACAACAGTTCCCCTCCATCACACGTTCGACGCTGGTGGTGATACAACGTGGTCGCCAGTATGCGGAACTGAGTGGCGAACTGATATTCACGGAGGAATATCGGCTGCTCATCTATGAGCGTCTGACCTGGGATGATGGGCCACTTACCATCGAAGGTTACAGTTACGAGGCGTGGCACGGCAGCGAAAAACTGCACTGGTACGACTCACAGCCCCATCCTGGCGATCCTACGTTGGCAAGCAGCGATCCTCATCACAAACACATCCCACCGGACATCAAACACCATCGCATCCCAGCGCCGGAAATGAGTTTCACTCAGCCCAACTTGCCTTTTCTGATTCACGAGATTGAGGATATCTCAGGACCAGAAACGACAGCAAGCATAAATTAACCGGCGACCCCAGGTAGGTATTGTGGCTCGGTCAGGAGACCGGCCCAAGCTCCCTTAAATTATTGAGAGGATACAAATGATCACCGTCAACCGGCGACATCGCCTTGAGTGGCGCGCGGGCCTGACCGTCCGCGAGGTGCTGCGCGTGATGCGTTACACCTACACACACCTCGTCGTCCGCGTCAACGGAGAAGTCGTTGAGGATAAGCGGTACGATACTTACCACATTCCCGACGAGAGCGACGTGCGCGTCATCCACCTGATCGCCGGGGGCTGAGAAAATCTACACTTGCGCCCTTGCGTTAAAAAATCGCCCAGACGCCAGGAAACAAATTAAACCTTGCGTCCCTGCGCCTTTGCGCCCTTGCGTTAAAAAAAACTGCGACATCTCAAGATGCACAAATTATTTAATTGTCGTTCCTTAACGAGCAAACTTTCCAAGAGCGTACCATGAGACGCTTCCTCTACCGGGGGCTGCTCCTCGGCCTGCTGCTGGCTTACTTCGCCCAGGGAATGTACCACGCGCGCCATGCCTCCATCACCTTCGACGAAGGGCCACACCTGGCAGTCGGCTACACGACGTTGCGCACCGGTGATTTCCGCCTGCAGCCGGTGCATATCCACCCACCGCTGGCGAATGTCCTCGCCGCCGCGCCGCTGCTCCTGCAGCACGATCTCCCCGATCCCCGCGCAGTAGACGGTTGGGAGATCGCCAGCCTCTCCGCCGTGACGGATGCCGTGGTCTGGCAATATCCTCACCCGGCGCGGCTGGCAATGGCCGGGCGGATACCCATCCTGTGGTTAGGCGTATTGCTCGGCGCGTTGGTCGCCCGCTGGGCGCGGGACATCGGGGGACGCCGGGCGGGGCTGTTTGCCCTGGCCCTCTACGCCTTCGACCCCAATCTCATTGCCCACGGCTCGTTGGTAACGACCGACATGGCGGCGACGTGTCTCAGCGTGGCGCTGCTGTACGTGCTGTATCGCGCTGTGACGCTGCGCCGCAGGCGGCGCGTCTGGCTCCTCGTGGGCGCCGGCGCGCTGCTGGGACTGGCGCAGCTGGCGAAGGTCTCGACTCTGCTGCTGTCGCCGGTGGTTGCCCTGATCCTGCTGGTGGATGTGTGGCGCAGCCCCACCGAGCAACACCGGATACGGGACACACTGCAAGCGTGGTTGCTCGTCTTCCTCCCCGCCGCCTTTGTCGTCTGGGCGGGCTATGGTTTCGAGATCGGCCGTGTGCCCGGCGTACACTTCCCGCTCCCCGCAGCGACCCACGTGAGAATCTTCCAATCGCTGCAGCAGCATTACTCGCTAGGACACCCCACCTTCCTCGTGGGCCGCGTCAGAGCGCAGGGATGGTGGTGGTATTTCCCCGTCGCCTTCGCGCTGAAAACGCCGCTGCCGTCGCTGATCTTGACGTTGGGGGGCGGGTTACGTTTTGCGTGTTACGTGTTCCGTCGGCGTTATCCAACGAACTTCAGCCGTCAACTGCCGCGCCTCCTGTCACTCACC